>JAEOUK010000487.1 GCA_016839385.1 Promethearchaeota archaeon | reverse complement strand
CCTCATTATGGAATTTTTGAATCTCTTTTATGGACATTAGGTTTTGGACGTCTAGCGAAGTGGATAAGGACAGAACAGGATTTAATTCAAGATTATATTAATAAAACAGAGGAGATTTGCTATACTTGTATGATGGCTATGATGGATGCAGGAGTAAAAGTCATTTTGCAAACCGATGACATGGGTTTTAAGACTGGCCCAATTATGTCTCCAAAAACGATAAATAAATTGTTTGGACCTAGCTATACACGACTGACACAAGCTGTTCACGAGCGTGATGGAAAATATATTCAGCATTCATGTGGGGATAATACAAAACTTTTCCAATATTATATCGATTGGGGAATAGATGGAGTTCATTCCCTTGAAAATACATCAAACGTCAATTTTGAACAGGTTAAAAATCAGTTTGGTGATAAGCTCACGTTCGTAGGAGGTGTGGGTATTGATCATCTTCTTTCTAAAAATTCGACTGAGGAAGAAATCAGGATGGGGATTGAGAATCTTGTCCGAACTATGGCTCCAAATGGAAGGTTTATTATCGGACCTGTTCACAGTGAGTCGACCATACCAGCACGAAAATTAACTCAAATGCTCCAAGTGGTACAAAATATTCAACTGGTTTCATTGAATATTTCTCAATATTAACATTCAAATTTGAATGAAGTAAAATTCATGATAATATTAGTTGAAAAGTGGATTTAGTGAGATGGGTTAGACGCATCTACATGGAAAGTTACAATTATCGTTAGATGAGTATGTAGTGCGTGAGTAACCCGGGGATTTTCTTTCCAATATTTTTCCAATGGCAGAAGAAAAACCCAATTCTTCTTTTACCTTAAGATATTTAAATTTATATCTAAACTGAATTGAACCAACGATTATGCGTCATTCTGTCACTCAAGATAAATTAGGAAACGAAAAAATTTAATAAAAATCCTAGTTACTTTCTTTCAACTATCATGCTTCCGTAGCATAGCGGTTATTACGCTGCCTTGGTAAGGCAGAGGCCGAGGGTTCAAATCCCTCCGGAAGCTTTATATTACATTATAGCAGACGTAGCTCAGTCGGTAGTAGCGCAGGACTCATAATTACAAATCTGGGTCAGATTTGAAAACGAAGCGCTCGTTACTAATGAGATATCCTGAGGTCGAGGGATCATTCCCCTCCGTCTGCACTTTTTTTTTCAAAATTAAACTTCTTAAATTGTCCATCAAGGATTATGATATGAATTACGTATTCAATACAAAAAATCCCATTCGATATTCATTTCCCACACATATTAATGATCTCGTAATGGATCGTTTCGTATCTGAGGCATCTGAAGTGTTTATTGTTACAATCGAGCCGAAAAAAGCACCACCTTTCCATAAACACAACGATATAGAACAAATCTTTTATATTCTCGAAGGAGAAGGAATTCTTGAAATTGGAAACAGCAAAGGAATAAACTATACAGAAACTGTATTTCCGGGAGAGATTGTGCGAATTCCTCCGAAGACTTATCATACTATTCACTGTCAAGGAGATCTACCATTGAAATACCTTGCAATAGATTGTTTTGTAGAAGGAAAACCGAAAACTGAGCCCACTTGGGATTCTCATGTAAAAGTACTATGTAAAGAACAAGGTTGGGATTATTCTCAGGTGAGATAATAAAACATGAGTCATCTTGATCAAGAATGGATTTGGGAAGCTTCAAGAACTAGTGGTTTTTCTATTCCAACAATTCAAATCTTGATTGAGATTGCTTTTTTGCAGAAATCTACACCAAGTCTCAAATCATCTGTATTGAATTTAATGTCCGCACTTAAAACTCCACAAAAATGGTTCTCTATTCGAATTAATCCGATTCGAATCCAACAATCCACCAATATAAACTTATTAGAAAATATCAAGCAGCACTTTAATGTAAAACGTACAAGTCTAATCAAAAACATGCAGTTCTTACATGTTGAAGGTCCATTTGCATTAACTCCTCAATCCCGAGAACTAAATGTTGATAAATTTGCAGCGGAGTCGATTATGACTGGGGCGAATTTATATATCCCAGGATTTCTCAGACCACTGCCAAAATTTCAAAAAGGGGAAATCTTTTCAATTCATGGACCCAACCATATACATGTAGGAAATGGAGTGACCCAATATTCTCATAAACAAATTTTAGATATGGAAAATGGCATTGGAATACAAACCTTTGAGTCATTATACAAAATACCACCGTACCGAGATTCTGAATATTATTCAAAAGGAATTATTTCAGATCATTCCTTTGGTCCATTTCTTGCTTGCAATCTACTGATGAATTTTCACAATGATCCGGAAAATCAAGCAATAATTGATATGTGCAGTGCACCAGGTCATAAATCAAGTGCAATTTCAGAAATAGGGTATGAAAAATATGGAAAATTTCCAAAAATCTTTTCCATTGATCGCTCTAGAAAACGTTTAGAGTCCTTACATCAAGATATTAATCGTTTAGGACTGGAAAGCATTGAAGTGATTCCAAAGAAGATTGAGAAATTAGCTAATTCTCATCCAGAACTTCTTAATTCAGCAGATTTTTTAATTCTCGATCCACCTTGTTCTGCATTAGGTACTCGTCCAAAATTATCGATTATTCACACCAAAGAAGATTTTCGTAGTTTCTTTTTACTTCAAAGACGCTTAATAAAGGAAATAAATCAATTTTTGAAATTCAATGGTTTATTGTTGTATACAACTTGTACCCTCTCTCCACTGGAAAATGAAGGAATAGTTGGTATTCTGATAAGAAAATATGGTTTCGAATTATTGGATGCACATGCAATTCTACCTAAACTTATATCTCCAAAAGAAATGGATATAACCGAAAAAGAAATTCATAAAGGAATTGAACGAAAGGAAGAGTTAATTAAATCAATTCCTCTTGCAGATAAAGATCATATTGCTGATTTAGATAGATATCTTACATTATCCACTAAAGATGCTCAGAAATTGATACGAGTGGACCCAAAGGGAGAGCATAGTACTGGTTATTTCATTGCAATACTCCAGAAAAAAAGCGAATAATATCCGAATTTTTTTTTAACATATCTTCAATTGGGATAAAATAATGGGCAAATCTCAAGATTACACGGAATATCTAAGGTTTAAAGACCCAGTGGGAAACCTTTTGCGCGCAATTTTATAACACTTGTGAAATTGCCTCAAATAATTTGTCAAGATCGATATCTTGAGGAACAAATTTATTTGACGTAGAGTTTTTGACTAAATGTTGAGGAAAACGAAATCCTGCTCGGTGTGTATGACCCCCTCCACCGAAATGTTCTGCAATTTTATGAACATCAAGTGTTTTTGACCGTATATTTGAGTTTAATGTTTTTCGATCAATTGTCAAAACAATTAATGGCTCAGGGAGATCCATATTAATCTTATTTCCAAGCTCGGAGTGTTTTCGAGCTTGTTCTAATCTATTAGTAGAACGACCAGCACGTAAATTTGATACTCCTATTATGAAATAGATAGTATTCTCATTAGAAAAAGTATGTTTTGTTGAAAGAAGGGAGTCAATTAACTCGTCAAATTCCGCATCTTCCCATGTTATAATCGATTTATATTTCTCAAGTAAATCCTCTGTAAAAAAAAGTCCTTTGGAATAATTTTTTATGATTTCTTCTAATTGATCCCATTCACTTCGGTAAAAACTAATTACAGACATAATTTCTTTGCTATATGGGAGTTCATACTTACTGAAATCTGTATCCGCACCGATGTCTGAAATATGTTTAGAAATAGCATCGTTTGGAAGGAAATATTCATGAACAATTTGGGTAGCACATTTTTTTGTATCAATAATTTGATCTTTACAATGCTCTCTATAGAATTTTATAGTTTTCTCGTCGTGATTATGATGATCAAAATATACAAAAGGGATTGAATATTTCTCCAAAAAGGGAAAAAGAGAGGTAAAGACTTTATTATATCCAATATCGGTAATTATTAATAGATCAATTTCTTTCCATATACGTTCTCCCTCAAGAATTCGTTTTTTGGACGCCTCACTCACCATTTTATAAGATTTTTCCAAGTCTTCAATGGTGTCTACATAGTGTAATTGTAAAAATGTAGAAATCCACACAGATTCAAAATCGTCAATCGATATAGAAGATTTTAATTTAAAACCGGTAATAAAAGCAGCCCAATAAAACAAGTAATCTTGATAATCTGTCTGAAGAAGAGTTAAATTAACTTGTGTATCAGCAGGAAAACCGAATTTTTTTGGTGTCAGTTTTTTCAATACTGAGAAATAACGATGAATTATTGCTTGAGAACCTATTCCATCAAAATCTTCAGAATGAGTTAGTGAAACAATATTAATTGTAGTCATAAGGTAATCAACATCATTTTTTACTGTTCAAAGTCAATGTAATCTTTGACTTTCTCTTGATTTTTCACATTTTTAAGCAATATCTGAGCAAGTTCTTTCTTCAACGAATAATATATTTTCAATATTTCATTATAGTTCATTTTAGGATAACGCTTTGTTAAACCTGGATCTCGTCTGCTGCAACCACCTTGTCTCATGCAACAATATGATAAAGAGCCATAGCATGTAAAATCTGAATCCCAATTGTGTTTTTTTGAAAAATTTTCTTTTATCTTAATAAATTCCTTCGCGCTCATTCCCACTTCTTTCAATTTATCGTCACGTTTGCACTTATACCCAAAAGTTAAGGCAAAACCAGGTTTACAACACCATGTTAACGCACGGTAATCCCCGCCCATACAAATCGGGACTGGTGCATCTTCCCATCCTGGAATATCTCTTAAAAATTCTTTCGGTATTTTATCAAGCGCATTAATCATCGAATATTCGATCCAACTACTATTTTTGTTTCAGTATTGATGCAAGTGTTTTACTTAATCCTTCAATAGTATAGGGTTTTACTAAAACTCCAGCAAAACCATAATCAGAAAAGTGAGCTAAAACCGGATCATTTGAATAGCCCGATGACACTACAGCTTTAACATCCGGATTAATTTTTATTATCTCCTTAAAGGCTTCTAGTCCTCCCAATCCGCCTGGAATAGTCAAATCCATTATCAATAAATCAAAAGCAGCACTTCCATTCAAGCCCTTTTTGTAAAGTTTGATAGCTTCACCTCCATCTACTGCAAGTATTACATCATAACCGAGTTTTTCAAGCATTTTCTTTCCGATTTTTCTGACTGTAGGTTCATCATCTAACAACATTATACGTCCTTTGCCATTGTATATACTTACTTTATCTCGGTCTTTCCTCTTTGTCTTGTGACTGGAAGCAGGAAGATAAATTATAAATTTTGAGCCAATCCCTAATTCAGATTCGACTGTAATAATGCCTTTATGATTAGTTATTATAGAATAAGCAGTCGTGAGTCCTAAACCTCTTGGAGGAGCTATTTCTTCATCGATCACTTCAATTTGTTTTGTAGTGAAATATGGATAAAATATCTTTGGAAGAATTTCAGGGGGGATTCCTACACCTTCAT
>JAEOUK010000486.1 GCA_016839385.1 Promethearchaeota archaeon | reverse complement strand
TTTCATTTTTAATAAGGTTTTAAAAAAGAAAAAATTCACTTCAAGCAAAAATATAATTATGCCCGATGTCTGATACTTTTGGAGAACATTAATATCTTTGTAATAAGGGTTATAATTATTTTGAAGAAGAAATAAATTGGAATAAAAAGAATTATAAATCTTTGGTTATTCGCTTTTTCTCATTAATTTCTAGAATTGTAGGCATAAAAACGCGAGTTAGTTTCTTATAGATCTTAACATTTTCTTTAATTGGATTTTTCTCATCTGTAAACCTAACTATCTGATTAATAGCATCTTCAATAGTTCCAAATTTTCCACATCCATAGAATCCTAAAATAGAAGCACCAACTGCTGCTCCATCTTTATTTTCTGGGATGAGTATTTTTTTATTAATTACATCTGCGAAAATTTGGGCCCAGAAGCTACTATTCATTGCTCCGCCATCTGATTTAAGGATTTCACTTCTAATTCCTCCAAAACCTTCAATCAGAGTTAAATACATTTGTGCAGATAAGGCTGCACTTTCCATAATTGCACGGGCAAAATGAGCTCTATTATGATGCCATCCTAGTCCATGAACAGTTCCTTTACGAAATATATAAAGCGGAATAAACAACAATCCATTGCTGCCAGGAGGAGCTGTTTCTGCCTCTTTAGCTAGCATGTCATATACATTGAGATTTGATTCTTCACATTGTTTCATTAATAATTGAGAGAAATTTTTCGCATAGGTTTGAAACATCGTTCCAGTACCGGGCATAACCCCCTCTAACACCCATTTCCCTTTTATTAAGTGAGGAAAAGTAAAAATAGGGATTTCTCCAACCACACGTTTAGGTTCGTCTATTACATAATCCACGATTGTACCGGTTCCATTGGTTACTTTAGATTGCCCTTTTTCAATTACGCCCATCCCTAATGCAGCACATTGTTGGTCTCCACCACCCAGAACTATCGGCGTATTTGGTTTTAATCCGAGTATTGATGCCGAAGTAGAAGATAATTCTCCAATAACTTCACCGGGCCTATGTAACTCAGGCCATAAAGATAGAGGTAATTCGTAAGCTTCCGCAAGATTTTCATCCCATTGTAAAGTTTCAATATGGAGAATACCATTAATCCCATTAGTGGGGTCAGTAACAAATTTATCACATAATTTTAAGTATACAAAAGAATCGGGACATACAATTTTAGAGGCCTTAATAAACAATTCGGGTTTATTAGTTTTTAACCATAACAATTTAGGAATTGAATTTCTCCAAATTAATTCATCTTTGAATCCTTTTGCATCAGTTAATTCACGTTCATCTAGCCAAGTGAGTGCAGGATGAAGAATTTCATTATTATTGTCTAATAATGTTACTGTACCTCTAGCAAATGCTGCTGAGATTCCAATTACCTCTTCTGGTTTGAATTTTCCACTTTTTACTACTTTATTACAAGTGTTTCTTATTGCTACCCACCACACTTGAGGATCTTGCTCTGAAATCCACACTGGCTGTTTTGGGATTTGATACTCTTCATAAGCTTTTACTATCTCTTTTCCAGTAATATCAAAGATTACAGTTCTTGCCCCAGTAGTTCCCACATCAAATACACATATCAAATCATTCATAAAATCACTTTCTAAAGACTTTTAATTAATAATTCAGATACATCATATATTTTAATCTTTTCTTTATCATCCTCTAAAATACCATAACTTAATCCTAATTCACATAATGGACATGCTGAGACAATATTAAGTGCATTTGTTTCTCTTAATTCTTTAATTCTATTTTGAGCTTCCCTAATCGCTAAGTTCCTATCAGCCCAATGGGCGGTACCGCTCCAACCACAACAATGCACATATTCTTTATTATAAATTGGCTCAACTATTTCTAAACCTTGAATTTTACCAAGAATATCTCTAATCGAAGAAGTATCGTTCAAATTTCTCGCAATAAGGCATGGATCGTGAATCGTTACCGTGTTCAATTCATCAGGTAGATTATTATATGGACTAATTTTTCCTTCGTCAAGTAATTGCTTAATGAACTCTACAATGTGAATGATTTTCATATCTAATTTTATTCCAAGGCTTTCATATCTTTTCGTGAGTGTAAGAACGCATCCGGGACAATCTGACACAATTATTTTAGCACCCGTGGATTCAATGAGTTTTTTATTCTTTACTGCAAAGATATTTGCTGTATCAAAATCTCTAATATTAAATGAAGGACCACCGCAACATACTTTCTTGTCCAGATTCGTTGAAAATTTAATTCCAGCTTTCTTTAATATCTTTATATTTGCTTTTACAACTTCTGGGAATTTCATCGATTCACAACCAAGATAATAGAACACATCATCATTTCCATCTGTTTCAACATTTTCAATATCATTCTCCTTATAAGTTTCAAAGATATTGTATCCCTCAATTGTATTCGATTCTTTCAATTTTTTGATTTGTTCTTTACAAAAGTCTGGCATTAAGCCTTTTTCATTCAATTCATCTCTTACCGTCTCCAAAAGCGATACAACAGAAAAATCAAAAGGACACCAAATCTTACAAGATTCCTCATTTGTACATTTATACATTAGATTAACAAAATCTTTATTTTCCTCCTTGGTGGGATCAATTTTTCCCATAGATAAATAATATCCGATTTTCGACTTGTAACCTGGGCTCATAGATTCTTTTTGTGCTGCCTGTAATGTTCCACAATCAAATCGGCAAAGATTTGGACAGAGCGCACAATTTATCAAGTTATCAATGTCCGCTTTATATTCTCCTTCTGGAAAGAAATTCTTTTTCACTCGACTCATATTTCTAAAAACAGTTCTTTTTACTTCCTTCTCAACCTTATTTAGTTCTTCAATGAACCATTTATATTTGTCTAAGAATTCTTGCATCTAATCACCTCCCTCCTTCCAAACTTTTTCATAAACTTTACCAGGATTTAGGATATTTTGTGGATCTAAAACTTTCTTGAATTCCTTCATAACTTTCATACTCTTACCCCATTCCAAGCCCATCCAATTTGAGCGATTTATCCCAATACCATGGTGGTGGGCTATCGATCCCCCAGAAGCCACAACTGCTTCCATTGTTGCATTCCAAACCTTTTGATACAATTCGAATTTAGTTTCTTCTCCAGTTTCAACTCCT
>JAEOUK010000092.1 GCA_016839385.1 Promethearchaeota archaeon | reverse complement strand
TTGTAACTTTTGTAACGGTTAATAAGATAAGTCCAGAATCTAAGATATTCCTGTCTCATAGTTACGCCGTATCCACGGTTCAAGTAGAAGTCAGTGGCGCATCTTGTAGCACCTGAAGGGCTGTCCTCGTAACCACCTGGTCTAATCACCCAGTCAGGGAAACCCATTCCCTCACCCAATGAATAGTAAGTAAAGTAAGGACTCCAAACCTGTTGATGAAAATCTAGATATACGTATATTCCGTTTTCTTGACAGAGATTAATGGCATTATCTAACATATTGAAGTAACGAGAATCATAGACTCCTTTTTGTGGTTCATACCGGTGCCAAAAAATTTGTAATCTCAGATTATTAAAGCCGTTATTCTTTAGCCATTGAACTGCTTCCGTATCAATATCTCCTTCTTCAGCGTTGAAACCCTGAAGCCTTAGCGGGGTTCCATTACCAGCGTATACAGTAGTTCCTGAAACGTATGGTTTTGAGTTAATCTCTGAAAAACCTACCATCGCAAAGCTACTAAGTGATAGAACAAAGATAGTGATGCAAATTGTTCCTAAGTACTTTCTTCGCATCTAGCTGCCACCTGTTTTTAGTATATTGGTCTTTTTTCGCAAAGTCTTTATTGTATTTTTTTTGTTCAATTTCTGTCATCCTCGATTTTGTGTTGCGTTAACAGTTTGTATCTTATTTAGTGTTTCTGAGAATTGTTCTTTCTCATTTTGCAAAATATTTTTTGCATGTTATATTTCATAGTGTAGATTAGGATATTTAATAATTTTTGATTTTTAAACTAGATTTTCTATATTATTTTTCAGTTGAATCGCTGTAATTCCAGAACATTTTTTAAAAAATTTGATAAATCTCTTGTTTTTAGATTAGTCTGAATAGTAAACTGATGATAATAGAACGCATTTTCCAAAATTTCTTACAGCAACCATGTCGCAGAATTACTTTTTTCATTTCTGGTAATGACTTTTATTTTGGGAAAGGTTTTCTTAGTGTTTGGTTCCCTAATCCTTTAAGAAGAGTTGAATAAAGGCGAAGTAAAGCAGGAAAAAGAATCAAATTGAAATTCTGAATGAATTCTCTTGAGAATAAATGTGCGCGCAATTATAGAGGATTGCTCTAGAAAATGCAACCTTAATGGTTTATATAATTCTAGCTTATTGTATATTTTCACCTGAAATTTGTTTCACTTTGTGATCCTTGTCCGCTCCAATCAGGAGGGATTTTGTAGTGGATAAAATTTCTCCATCAAATCAAGATGTTTTGATTTAGTGGATTAAATAAGAAAATATGCAGGTTTTCTGAGCACAAATTTGTGGTGATTATTATGGGTAAACATCGAAGTAGATTACAGATTATTGAGCGTATTCTTTCAGTGATTAAAGATAATAAGGAAGTTAGGAAAACTCAGATAATGTATAAGGCTTATTTGAGTTATAAATTATTGAACAGCTATCTTTGTGATGTTTTAAAAGCAGGATTAGTGTTACAAAATGGGACTCGTTATAAACTCACTCCAAAGGGTGAGAGTTTTTTAGCTAGGTTTGGTGAGTATGATCATTCTCGTGAGGTTATTGAGGAGAAATTGAGTACTGTTGAAGATCAAAGGTTGATGTTGGAGGAAATGTGTTCAAGGCGTAAAGCAAGTAGTCTTGGTTCGAGAAGTAAAGATAATTAGGTTAAGACAGGAGTAGATATTTTGCGGTATAGTTTCAAGGTATTCGTTGTTACTGTTTTGTTGTTATGTTTTGTTCCATTTTTTATTCCTTTGAGTAAGGCTCAAAGTGAATTGGATGTTTCTATGGATTTAGTTGAGGCTGAAGAAAACTTAGTTTTGGCTTACAATTCTGTTTTAGATGCGGAAAAAGCTGGAGCAAACGTCTCTGATCTATTATCTCAATTGAATGCTGGGGCTCAATACTTGAATCAGGCATATTCCAATTTTGATACTGGAGATTTTGAAGCAGTTGTTTATTTTTCTAATCTGTGTATTGAAACTATAGATGGTGTTTCAGAACAAGCTATTTTGTTAATGGATGAAGCTGTCCAACTACAAAGTTCTAATCTTCTAATACAGATTTTTGGGTCAATTATCGGTATGGCTGTAGTGATTGTGGGCGGGGTTATTTTTTGGAGAATTTTCAAGCGGTATTACATGGATGGAATTTCAGAGTTGAAACCAGAGGTGAGCAATAGTGAACCTTGATGATTATCGTACATTATTTATGCTCACAGTTTTAGGATTCGCTTTGATTTTTTCTGTTCCTATTTTCAATATATTCGTAGCTGTAGAGGAAGATTCTGGAAGGTTTTCAGAGTTTTATCTTTTGGGCTCAAACCAAATGGTTGGGGATTATCCCTTTTATATTAATGGAACTGAAGAATTTACTGTTTCATTGGGAGTTGGTAATCATATGGGTACTTCTGAATACTATAAGATGTGTGTAAAATTCAGTAATTCTACAGAGTTTCTTCCAAATCCTGATCTTGCACTCCCGAGTGTTTTATCTTGTTTAGTAGAGTATCGATTTTTAATTAGTGACAACGGAGTTTGGGAGGCACCTATTAGCTTCGGGTTTAAAGACATGTTCGTTCAGGATGATATTTTATCTGTGACAAACATTGCTCTAAATGGTGATACTATACCTGTAACTACATCTGCAACATGGGATTCAGAAGAGAAAGGATATTTTTTTGATTTATTTTTTGAGTTGTGGCGTTATGATATAAAATCCGACAATTTCATTTTTGATAATAGATTTTTAACTTTATCTTTGAACATAAACGCATAGTTTAGAGCTTTGATATAGACATGTTTTATTAATATGTGCCATAAAATCTGTTCGTATAGAAAAGGAGTCTTATTTTCTACCAGTTATCTTCCTAACCATATAAATATGAAGATGACACAAGTTGAAAGTTAAAAGACTTTTATCTAGTACTTGCATAATTGGTGTTTAGAAAAATGATAGAAGAGACTTCTCCAGTCTTGGTGATAATTGCCACTCTGAATGAAGAATCAGGTATAGGTCCTAGCTTAGCCGAACTTCAAATGGTTCTAGAGAATGCAAAATATCTAGTCGTTGATGGTCATAGCAGGGATAGAACTGTACAAATTGCTAAGAAAATGGGGGCGGAGATTATATTTCAGGATCAAACTGGAAAAGGAGAAGCAATTTCCAAAGCAATTAAACATGCTAAATCAGGCGCATTCGAATATGCAATTTTTATTGATGCTGATTATACCTATCCCGCAAAGAGTTTGCCTGAAATGATTGAGTTTCTGGAGGTTAACCCTGATGTAGGGATGGTATCTGGAAACAGATTCACTCATTCACTTGAATTAGAAGCTATGAAAAGCCCATTTTTTGTTGGGAACAGATTTTTGGCGTGGGCTCAGAGCATTCTTAATGGAGTTCATCTGATGGATCCTTTGACTGGTTTAAGAGTAGTTCGATGGGATATTATTAAAAATTGGGAACCGCGATCCAAAGGATTTGATATTGAAGCTGAATTGAACCATAGGATTGAACGTGAAGGATATTCCATTCATGAACTATCTATATCTTACAGACCACGTATAGGTGACAAGAAACTTAAACTTATGGATGGATTTACTATTTTAAAGCGAATAGTTCTGGAAAGCATAACTTCTAGCATGTCAAAAACGAAAAACTGAGGTGTCAAATTTTGCCCCAGTCAATGTGTGGACATGGGACATTGTTATTTGGTGATTATATGCGGTTTTTTTTCATCGTTCTTGCTCGAGATTCGCTCCTGGTTCGGAAAAAAATTGAAGAGCTAGATGATTTAGGATTTCCATACATCGTAGTCTCTGGAGAACCAGTTAACGATCCTAATGTTGTTTATAGAGAACCGAAAGGTAAGTTTGATGCAATAAATTTTGGATTAACATTTATTCCAAAAGACACTGATTTTGTTGTCTTCAATGATGTAGACACAGAAATTCACAATTTTGAAGCTGTTATTGATCTAATTCATAATGATGATCCATCTCTAATATTTATGAAAGTTCAAGTTCAAGATGGTCCACAGTTAGCATTCTACTCTTTGTTAGATACGCTAAGGAAGAAAATTCCCATTGCGGCAAGTGGAGAATTACTAGTTATTAAACATGCAATCTTAAAGAGTATTTCACCATTACAAAGATGTAAAGCCGAAGATAGTTACATCTTGTTCAAAGTGCTAGAAAAAAAAGAAAAAATATCTTTTTGCGAAAAATGTTATGTAACAACAAAGCGAACTGTGCGGGCAGAACAAGAAGAAGAGTATAAGCGCAGAACTGTTGGAGGCATCTATCAAGCTCTTTCAATGACAAAGCCCCCTTTTCTTGTGAAATTCTTTTACACAATGTTACCCCTAATATCTCCTTTATTAGTTGCTTCTGGAAGGAAGGGCTATTACTGGACAAAGGGAATTCTTCTAGGTTTCATTGATTTTGCCAGAAACGATAAATCTGGAACTTGGAAGCCAACGTACAGTTAGAAGTTTGTGTCAATTCAATTAAGATTTATTTTCGAATTCCTTGAATAGTGATCCCTCTATGAGAATTGCTCAAGTGTGTCCACGATATTGGCCTTATATTGGTGGAGTTGAGGTTCATGTTGAAGAGATTAGTAGTGAATTGACTAAGAAAGGTTTTGAAATTGAGGTTTTGACAACCTATTCTTCCAGCGATATGTTAATAGAAGACACGCAGAAAGCCATCAAAATTAAGCGGTTTAAATCGTATGCTCCAAGAGAATCTTATCATTTTTCACCAGAGTTAAATAATTTTTTACATGATTATTCTAATGATTACGATATTGTTCATGCTCATAGTTATCATGGCTTTCCGGCGCTCTATGCTGCCAGAGCTAAAAATCAAAACAGGTTTGTTTTCACGCCCCATTATCACGGATCTGGACACACTTTATTCAGGTCGTTGCTGCACAAACCTTACAAGTTGTTCGGTAAGAACATCTTTGAAAAAGCTGATTTTGTCATTTGTGTTTCAGATTATGAAAAGAGTTTGGTTCTTGAAAATTTCGAAATAAACAATGAAAAAATAAGAGTAATTCCAAATGGGGTAAATGTTGAAGAATTTAAGAGTTTAAGAAAGAAAAAAAGGGATTATCGAACTATATTGTATGTGGGTAGATTAGAGAAATATAAAGGGGTTCAATATATTTTAATGGCCATGACCAAGCTTGACCTGGATGTCTTTTTTGAGATTGTTGGTTCAGGTCCATATGAAAAAAGATTGTTAGAATTGGCACAACAATTGGGAATAGAAAATAGAGTAAAATTTTTTAAAAATTTGCCAAGACCTCAACTCTTGCAAAAATATACTGATGCTGATCTTTTTGTTTTGCTTTCAGCGCATGAGGCTTTTGGTTTATCTACAGCAGAATCTTTGGCTGCGAGAACACCTTGTGTCTTGGCGAAAACATCTGGATTAGCCGAATGGATTGATAATAAAAACTGTTTTGGAGTAAATTTTCCAATAAATATTGATGAACTTGTTGTCTTGATAAACGAGGTTATTGGAAAAAAGTTGGGTAAAGTAAATTTGTGGGATTGGGAAAAAGTAGCGGATTCATTAGCTAAAGTGTATGAAAGCATCGTTGAAATATAATCTTCAAAGTATCCGAAAACGTTATAGTGGTATGACTTTGAAATTTTTCTTTGTGTACATGTTTTCTTGAGGGGTTGAATAATCTGTGAAAGTTCTAATGATGTCAAGATACCTACGCAGTGACCTGTCTGGTCCGCGTTATGCTACCGAGATATCTAGAGAGTTGATAAAATCAAACAATGAAGTTTTTATCGCAACCTCATATATCAAAACCAAAGTGAAAAACGCTCATATTTTAAAATTGCCGCCTCAATTTGGAAAAAAGTCAATCACTCCTATCGCATATTCCCTCTACGGTAAATCAACTAAACTGAAATACGGAGTTGAAATCGTTCACGGAAACGGTTATACTCTGTGTGATGACGTTTCTACTGTTCACTTCTTAAGTAGGGCATTCAAAAAACAAATTGAGAGATTTGGTTTAATTGAATATTATCCAAAATCTTTTAGGATTAGCGCTGAAAGAATGATCTTTCGATCTTCTAAACATTTGATAGCAGTTTCAAGTTTAGTGGAACGTGATTTAGTTGAGTTATATGATATACCAAAAGAACGTATTACCACTATACATAATGGCGTGACTCTTGACGAGTTTTCTCTTTCTACTAACAGTGATAAAGAAAATGCACGTGTACAAACGCTTAAACAATATGGGTTTGAAAAAAATAAAAAATTGTTGTTGTTTGTTGGAGGAGGGGCATACAAAAGGAAAGGATTCAGGTTTTTGTTAAGAGCTCTACCATACATTTCTAAAGAAGTGGTTATTGTTGCCATCTGCAAAAATATTTCTGAGGAAGACCGGCAATTTTTATCAAAAATTGATGTGAATGAACGTGTTAAGGTTGTTAATTATGTTCAGGATATTTCTATACTTTATAGAGCCGCTGATATTTACGTATTGCCGACAATTTATGATCCATTTCCTTTAGCTGTTCTTGAAGCAATGGCTAGTGGTTTACCTGTTGTAGTTAGTTCTCTTACTGGAATAACGGATATCATAGATGATGGCAAAAATGGCATTATAATTAATGATCCTAGCGATGATGTTGAACTTTCAAATGGGATTAATATTTTAGCTGAAAATGACACTTTGAGAAAGAATATGGGATTAAATGGCCGAGCTACTGTAGAAAAATTATCTTGGAAAAATGTTGCTCAAAAAGTATTGAGAGTTTATGAAGAAGTAAATTGAAAACCGCGGGTATCCGATTTACGTTTTCATCATCTGATTTCGTTTACTTGTTAATTTTAAAAGATCAAAGAATGTATGTGAAAAATGGGGATGAAATTATGAAACTAAATTTTTCAATAAATAGAATCAAATTTCTTTCTGTGTTATATGTTGTATTTGCTTTTGTTCTTATTTATTCAGCTGCTGTTTTGCAGAGGAGCTATCAAGATTCTTGGATTCTTGAAGGATTAGAAATACAACTTTTTCTAGTTTCTGTACCTTTTCTACTTTTGGCAACAAGTTTGAAGAGTAGTAAAAAACTTGTTTTAGTTGTTGCCTCTTTTCTAATACTGCTTAGTATTGTTCCTAATCTAAAATATGTTCAAATTACTGGTGTGTTTGATTCGATAGCTCATTCTGGTTACGCTAATCGAATAATCACTTCTGGTTATGTTTCAGAAACTGGTTTCTATTCAAAGGAGTATTCAGCAACGCCGGGAATGCATATTTTCTTATCATCATTAACGCTAATAACTGGACTATCTCTCACCAATGCCATAAAACTTCTTTTGGTTGCTGTATCCGCACTCCCACCGTTTATACTGTATTTACTTCTAAAAAATTCATTTACTGAGAAATCTAAACGTTTTATTTTCCTTGCTATGGTTTTAACTCTTCCAGTAGCGAGTGCGCTTTTTGGAACAACCTTTGCGTTACCACTATTTTTTATGTTTATTGCGATATTTTTGCGACAAACTATTGACGTTCAGGGAGACAGAGGTTTTTCTGCAATTCTGATTATCGTAAGCGTAGCTTTGATTTTCTCCCATGGGGTTACTCCATTATTTCTGACTGTTCTTATGCTATTTACCCCAATAGTATTGAAAATGATCGAGATTTTAAGAAATGAAAAATTCTCCTTTAAAATTTCTAGATATTTGCAGGTGGCAATTTTTCTCGTAATATTTTTGTCTATGTGGTGGGCATATAATGCTGACTATTTGTTTAACAATTTTTTGGTAAGAACAATTCAATCTATTTTTTCAATACAGTCGAGCAATATCGCAATCCCATCAACATTTTTCACCTTATCTTTTTCTGAACAATTAACGCTTGCATTTATTCGCTTTTATGATTTAGCAATTGTTCTTGGTTTGGGTTTATTTGGTATATTGTTTTATTTTGTCTTTCGGAAAGGATACTCAAAAGGGACTAGGGCTTTATATCTACAATTTGTTTCAATACTAATAGCTACAGGTTTAATTTCAATTCCATTCTTTTTCAATCTTTTCAGTTACACATTTGAGAGATTTATAACATATGCAAATCTTCTGAGTCCGATCTTTATTGGATTGGCATTATATGGTATTTATAGATCGTTAGGTCGAATTGTGAAGAAAATTTCAACTCGGAATATTTTATTCACTGCATTTCTGTTTATCCTATTCATTCCTCTTTTGTTTGTTATTTTTTCTCCTCAACCAATTGTGCCAAAAAACTCAGATGATGAATATTTGGTTGATTACAGATCAATAAATACAAATTATCAAATGTCTATGATTCAGTTTGCCGAGAAGTATCATGTGAATGGATCTATTGTAGCAGCGGATACAGTTACATCTTGGCAGATTTTTGGCTTAGCAGGGAACTCCTTTTATTTTGATTATGTTTGGGAAAATCCCTTGTATGCGAATAAGACTCAGGCTGATGTCATTTTGTTGCATTACTCTGGAGTTGCTGGTCCATTAAATGAAAAAATTGATTATCGTAGTAGGATAAATTTGAATGGTTTCAAGTTTGACCTTGGAAATAGTGTTGTTTATGACAATGGAGAATCATTCATGGTTGTTCCACAAAAATAGTTGTTGTATGTGAAATATTCTAGAGATATTCTTGTAGAATTGGGACTATCCATGTATCAGTTCCATCGTTATTTCTTGGAGTTCGGAAATTATATAGTGTTCCTTTATCATAAATGAACCATCCGTAATGTTCATACCCGTCATTCAATCCAACTTGTCGCATAACATCAAAGCTGTCTTCGATCCATTCTTTTGCCCCACCGTTTCCTTCATCAGTTAGTGTGAATCCCATCTCGCTAATTAAGAAGGGCGTTCCAAGGTTATTGTTATACTTATTCTCAAGATCATTGATTCTACTTACAATTTGGCTATATTCTGAGGATGAATAACCTCCATACATAACATTATACCAACTTCTCGTCCATACTATGTTGGAATATGGAACTACTTCTTCAGCATCTCCTCCCGTGTCATGGTATACATGAATTGTTATTGGATCTATTGGTCTGAATGTTTCGGTAAATTCTTCATAAAGATCCATTACGGCAGAATAGACTCCAGGAACATGATTGACCTCTTTTGCTATAGTAGGTTCATTAATTATTTCATATGCTATGACATATTGATTGTCTTTGTATCTGTTTATTAGATATGTCCAGAACTCGAAAAATTCCTCACGCATCCAGATTCCATGACTGTTTCGTTTCATGTAAAAATCTGCTATGCAATCTCTGAGACCTGTAGCAGAATTTTCATAACCGCCCCCACTTATTACCCATGAAGGAAAACCGGTTCCACTACTACTATAGTATGAGAAATATGGACTCCATTGCCATTGCATAAAAACTAGGTTTGCGTAGATTTCATAATCTTCACACAAGTTCAGTATGTTATCTAGGTAACCAAAGTAAGTGCTATCGTAAACATCTTCTCGTGGTTCTAATCTGTGCCAAAAAGCATCAACTCGGATGTAGTTGAAACCTTTTGATTTTAGCCATTGTATGTCTTCCTCTTGTACGTCACGAGGTTCAGCATTCACTCCTTGTAATCTAATTGGATTCCCTAACGCATCTGTAATATTCAAGCCTTCAACAAACAGTTTTTCAGAACTTGGGGTTTCCTCAAGTACAAATATTGGCTGCAAGTTATAGTTGATGTTTGTTTCTCCTTGGATAGGTATTGATGGGTTTGTGGAGTAATCGGTATTATTGAGTAGCCACTTTGAAAAATCATATCCTTGTTCTGCAATAGCCACAACATTGAATGAATCACCTACTTGGAAGGAATAATTTCCTGAGTTGGGAATTGTAAATCCTCCTGTTCCTGAAAAGATGGTTAGATAGAAATAATTTATTGGTTCTGGGTATGAAACCATGCCTGTTGAAGTAACTAGAACGGGTTCGCTGGTTGCTGCATTAGAGATTGACATAAATGGAAAGCTGGCTAAAAGTATGCTAATTACAATTGCTCCTGCCCAGAACTTCACTTTTGTTTCCACTTCTGTCTGATATTTTTTTATCAACAGATTTATTAAGTCTTACGATATATTAGTTCATTTTCTGTATACACTTATGTTATTCTATCTGATGTTTTTCCATGTCCAGTGATTTACTATAAAAAAGAAAACCTTCAAAAGATAGACAAGCGCAACATAAGTTGAAAGAAAAAAATGAAAATTCCATTACAATCGAACCCAGATTCGTTAACAACAAAGTTTCTCAACTTAATTGGTTCACCGTTTATTGACAACAGAAATGTAAATTATGAATTAAACGGACTTGATTCTAATGAAATTTCTAAACTTTACTATTACGCAATTAAAAATAGAATGGTTTTACATTTTCTTGAAAGCCTAAAAAAGGCGAATAAATTAGTAGGTTCCATGAAGACAGAATATGATAGATTAATTGTCAAATATTCTGATACAAACGACGTTATTCAACGCGCTTCTAATGTCCTAGATAAAACGGGGGCTCAATATGCTCTTTTTAAAAGTGTAAGACCTTACGAAGAAGTAACAGTTGATATTGATGTTTTGGTATTTGGAAACGAATTTGATTATGAAAAGGTAATCAGTACCTTGTACCAGGAAGATTATGATTTTCTAGGTGATGGTCCTCTTTCTAAAACTTTCCGCGATAGGATTGGTAGAGTTGGTTTGGATATTTATTATGAAGTTGGCGTAAGTCATATTATCTACATGAATAAGGATAATTTCAAATCTGTTGTTAGTAAAAGGAAGATACGTGAAAATCAATTTGCTCTATCTTTGTCCCCTACAGCAGATCTTCTAGCAGTTATTGCTCATTCGGTTATTAAAGAACAAATGTATGTCCTTTCTGAGTATTACACTACCCTTTATTACTTGGCAGATATGAGCGATGAAGAACTAAAATCGTTTCTTGATCTAGCTGATAGATGTAAACTGACTTTAGCTGTAAAGACCCATTTGGGGATAACTGCTCTATTACATTACAGAGCACATGGGTCAATACCTGATTCTATTAGAAAATTGCTTAAAGTAATGGGTGTAAATCCTTTGGAGCTATCTCGGATAGAAGAAAAAGGACTATTAATTCCGTATAAATATCATCCGATAACAATAATCCGGGCACTTTTTGAGAAATTTAGAGAACATAAAGCCCGAAGAAGTCTGGCTAAGCAATTTTATAGTCTATTGAACATAAATTTCACTTCTTCTTTTGTTGGGGATTTGCTAAAGCATATTAATCGAGAAGCTTATTAGGTCTCACACAGGTTTTTCGTTTCTTCTGAGAATGTTTTTTAAAAAGAGTAAATAGTCATGTGTTGGATAGGAATAGACTGTTATTGGGAGTTCGTTGATAATTGGCTTCTCAGATTATCGCTTTTTTTGGAGCGGACGGTACAGGCAAAACTACCCATGCAGATTTCTTATTCAATTATTTAAAATCAAGAAACATCAAAATTAAGAAAGTTTGGATAAGGTCTCCTCACACTTTGGCGTATCTTATTTCTGTTATACTTGTGAAAATTGGGTTTTTTAGGATAGTTTCGAATCCGTATGGAAAAACAAGAAAATTTCCGAAAGTTGACATTAATTGGCCTCTCCGTTTTTTTTGGTCTCAACTTGAATTTATTAGTGTAATTCCTTTAATAATACTGAAAATACGTCTTCCTTTACTTCTCGGATATACTATAGTTGCTGAAAGGTATGTAATCGATACTATAGTTACAGTCGCGTATTACATAAGTGATATCAAATTCTTGCAGAGTTTTACAGCTAAAATCCTGTTGTTGTTTATACCAAAAGAAGCGGTTTTAATACATCTTGATTCGGATTATGCTACATTACAGAGAAGAAGAGGATCAAGTGTTGAAGCGCGTAATTTTATTGAATTTCAAAGAAAAGGATATAGAATTGTTGATAATCTAGTGGAATCAAATTTCATAGATACTTCAGAAAATTCCGTAGAGAGTACTTCTAACAAAATTATTGATCAACCTGCGATTCAAAAGTTAGTTCAATTTCAAACGTGAAGTTCTTAAAGCGTATACGTGAAAAGAGTTGTCTATCAGCTGTATTTGAAAGCATATTTTTGTACTCTTTAGATTGTGTATTTGTATTGTTGTGTTAACTCCTTACCTTAGATGGACTTGAAAATTTGGTTTAAGATGTTTTAGGGATTTGACCAGTGAACATAAATACTTTCTTCAAAGTAAGTTTAACGCTATGTTAGGGTGATTTACATTTGATTGTTCGACCGAAGACTGCAATAATCACCTTTATAGGCACTGTAGGAGTTGGGAAATCCACACAAATACGATTACTGAAAAAGTTTTTACTAAATAATAATGTCAAGGTCATAGATAGTTACATAAAAAGCACCCAAGGATTAGCTTTCTTATTGAATAAATTCTTAATTTTGTTGGGTGTTAGTGAAAAAGTCATTATGCCTGATGGTAGTGTTCAATTATTTCCTAGAAAAGATTTGATGAAGAA
>JAEOUK010000485.1 GCA_016839385.1 Promethearchaeota archaeon | reverse complement strand
TGGATGAAGAAATCCTCGATTTCGAAAACCTCCCGCCGGGCAAGCAAAAGGAAATAGAACGGATAATAGAAGAAAAAATTCGTGAAAAGCAGCGGGAAGAATTAAAGGAGATTTTGAAAGAGGTAACAAGTGAAATGAAACATACCCAAAACTAAGGAGATCCGTATGACTAATCACTCCTCAGGTTTACCGCTTCCTTAATTCTTTGTTCTAGTTCCTTCTCTATTAAAATTTTATAATGAATAGCTTGTAATTGTCTGCGAATACTTTTTGATAAAAGGTGTATTATGACCAATAATATTAAGACCGGTGATAATAATACAATGTTTTGCAACTCATCAATCCTCATCTTAATAAATATTTCCCATAATTGATATGAATAAAAAATGATTGGCGATAAAAGGGACCATTTCCACCAATCATAACATTGAATGAAGCACCACACAAACAATATTAATAGAGCTATCCTATTTAATGCATACCATACTAGGGTTTGAACAGAATTGAACCCAAAAGTTCCAATTTCAAATAACTTAATATCTATTTTTTCCACGCCACTGGGCACTAGAGTATATATTAATAGTAATACGGATATCAATAATAATGACATCCCTTTATACATATCATTCCAACTAATGGAATAGCCTCTAGCACATATTTTTGGTTCCTTTTTTTCACCTGGATATTTTTGATTTAGAATTTGAAGGATGTAATAGATTTTGCACATGTAAAGATTCAAAGATGTGAATTTCCTTTTCATGAGAATATCTTTTACACTTCTGTTAAGTTTGTCATAACGCCCATAGATAATCTCTTCCCAAATTTCTTTTCTTGAAATTTCAAATCTCTGGATTCTAAATTTTCTAAAAATTAAATCATCGTAGAAGAGTAAATTTTCAATAAAGAAAAAAGCCCATATTATTCCTTCTAACTTAAATAGATATTTATGCTCCTCCCAATAATTAGTAAAGACTAAGAGTGTCGCAATGAATAAAAATACCAACAGTGGCAATAGAAAATAACGCCATATTCTTTGGGTAGTGAAAAAAATAATTACAGTTAAAATAAAAGGGATAAGAGAAATCAATATGGACCAAGCAAAAACCTGATTATCTGGATATTTATGTATAAACTCTAAGCCAAAAAAATAGAATACATTGGTGTTTTCACTAAACAAAAGATGTAAAAATATTAGGAATGGTGCTAAACAAATAGTTAGGGCCACACTTATGTCAAAGAACATTTTATCACTATGCAAATTTGAACTTTTAAACTGATTTTTGTCCAATATCTCTTTCATAATGGTTTATTGCTCTACTTTGTAATGTGTCCTAATAATTGGCTAAATACTAATATAGTAAAAAATGAAGGATATAGTCTATAATATTAAAGATATTGATCATATTTCCTCAATATTGATTTCCTCGATAAAAAATAAAATTGTATGTCTTGATGGTAATCTAGGTTCAGGAAAAACAACTTTAGTTAAAGGCCTACTTCGTATTTTAGAAGTAGTAGACAAAGGCAATAGCCCAACTTTTGGTATCGTCAACGAATATCGCAGTGCAAAGGGTGAGCTGATTGCCTACCACCTGGATTGCTACCGGCTGGAATCGGCTGAAGAGGCCCTGGATTTTGGCATAGAGGAATACCTGGAGTCTGACTGTTGGATCTTTATCGAGTGGCCCGAAAAGATAGCGGAGTTACTTCCGCCTCAGCGAACGGAGATCCATTTGAAAATCGTGGATGCTGAGACAAGGCAATTAATGATTTACAACCTCCCCAGGTAAGGATTTTCGTATCGTTTAGACTGCATGTTTATTGCGTATTAATCGACGAACTACCTAAAATTCGATTAAAAGCTTGTTTTTATCGATGAAATGCACTTTATTTGTGATTCAATCTCGGACGTAGGTGTTAGAAATTCCTACATTTGATAATGAAAATGAAAACCCATTCTTAAATCTTCCGATACGATGAACACGAAGAAATTTTTTTATGGCCTCCTTACTGTTGCAGTGTTGACCTTGGCAGCTTGCTCGAATGATTCAGACAACGGTATTTATGATGGAGTAGATAGAACCGATGTTACCCCTGACAGGGCTGTTGATAGAACCGATGTTACGCCTGACAGAGGAAGTATAAATCGTACAGATGTAACTCCTGACAGAAAATCTGTTGACAGAACAGATGTAACACCTGATCGGGGTTAAGCATGAAAATAGTTGCTTTTCGATGAAATGTAACTTTTAGTCTTTAAATAGCACTCATTAACCAAAAAGGGCACCCAATAAGGTGTCCTTTTTCGCGTTATGGTACTACCAAATCTTAAAGAATGAGTGCTGAAGAAACATTACGAAAGAAAAAAACCAGAAGAAGGCTTTGGATTGAATCTATTGCAGTATTCTTCATTATTGCATCACCATTTATCTTTAAAGCACATGATTACTTTCCGAGAGATCCCGATGCAACAGTAAATTTTCTAGGGTATATAATTGATAGTAATGGATTCAATAACTTGAATGCTTTTGCTTGGTTTTTTGTAAGCAAGTTCATTCCCCTATATTTATTAATTATCTGGTTCTTTACTTGTAAGCATTGGTGGTATCACATACTATTAATTCCGATTTGTATGTATGCCTTTCAATTATTCGAGGTAATTATTTCTCCGGACCTAAATATTGATACCAAGAATGTACTTTGGTTATTGCCCATCTGCATGGTTGTAATTCCATTTGTCTATTTCATAAGGGTCAAGATTTATGACAAGTATGTTCATGGTATTGATTTGGAGGCAATGGATGCTGAACTGCAGTATTACAAAAACAAAGAGAAAGAACAACTTGAAAAGATTGGAATTAAAGTGGGGTCAGTGGTTGCCCCAAGCACAGAGCTTTCAGACGAAACCCCCAAACGCACCTTATCGCAACTTTTCCAAACCCTCAGGGTATCTCTCAAGAGTTTGTTCTGAAGCTGCAGAAGAACGTATTTCAAAAGAGGGCCCCGGCCCTCTTTTTTAGTTCCGGGCAATAGTATAAAT
>JAEOUK010000484.1 GCA_016839385.1 Promethearchaeota archaeon | reverse complement strand
CCCGAAATTCAAAGAATTTTGATTTTTCGATAGATGGAACATGTTCCGAACATTTTCATGCATTTTGGGCAGGAAAACAGCAATTTGGTAATAAATATACAATGATTTTTGGTGAATTAGGGATAACTCGAGAAGATCTCTTATATTTAGCCAAAAAACATGGATTTAAGATTTATAAGCATCCTGAAATCAATTTACTAACAAGATTTTCCTATAATTTACCAATTACAGAAGATTTACTTAAAGCAGTTAAAGAATTGGAGGACTTTATCAAACATCTAACTGGTATCAAGCTGGTTCGAGTGAGAATTTTAGATAATCAGCATGCAATTATTGAGGTAAAAATGAAAGTTATCTCGAAATTGCTTGATGAAAAAACCAGGAAAAAAATATACGCAAAATTTAGTGAGTATGGTTTTACTTCTATTAATGTAGATCTCGCAGGATATAGACAGAATAATCTATATATCTCTCGAAAATAAAAACAAAATTTCGTAGTTTACAATTTTTCAACGCGTATTTTCAACATTATTTCAGATTACTCAATTTGTATTTCAATTTCATGGAACTAATCCCTCCCGAAATAATAATAATAAGATAATCAAGAATAAAGTATGGTAGAAAATCTGTATATTGGCGTTCCTATTAAAAGGAAAATAGAAACAAAAAGAATCGGTCTATTTTCAAGTTTCGAAGAATTTATAGGAAATTTAGTTCCAAAGCCCAATAGATCGTTTTCAAGAAAATTTTCAATTGAATGTGAACTTCCGTTGAAGATTCTCTCTTCGGGATTTGATCCAGATGATTTTATATTAAGAAATTTAGTGGAAGAATTAGATAAATTAGAAATCAAAGTAGATTTTGTCTCTGACTCATCTTTTGACCAAATTTCTACCATAATGAATTACAGTAAAAAATCCGTTGAATTTCCTTTAGAATACCAAAAAGAAGGCTATTCTCTTTCAATAAACTCGCATGGTGTATTTATTCAAGGTGCTAGCCGACAAGGAATGTTTTATGCAGTTCAAACTTTGTTACAAATTTCCGAGCAGATTCCTATAGATAAAATGAGCCCAGTTTTAACTTTACCTGCGATGGAAATCTATGATTACCCCATGCTTTCAATGAGAGGTGTAGCTGAGGACACTTCCAGAGGACAATGTCCCACAGTAGAATCAGCAAAAAGATACATTGATATTCTTGCTCGGTACAAAATGAATGTCTATGCGATAGGATACGAGGGAGATAATTTTTATAATGAAAAACACCCCAAAATTGGAACAACAGTTGCTCAATTTACACCTGATGAAATCAAAGAAATTAATACTTATGCTAGAGAACGATTTATTGATTTAATTCCTATTTATGTCTCCTTAGGTCATCAGGATAACATACTACAAATTCCAGAATATGAACATCTTGCAGAATTCCCAAGTGCTCAATGCTTTAATGTGTCAGATCAAAGAATTTATTCCTTGATTGAAGACTATTATAAATCAATTTGTAACTCATTTTCATCCACTAAAGCATTTCATATTGGATGTGATGAAAGTTACGATGTAGGAGTGTACAAATCAAAAGATTTAGTGGAGAGAAATGGACGTTCTCAAGTTCTTATGACGCATTACAAAAAAGTCTATGATTTGGCTAAAAAATATGGGAAAGAGCAAATCATCATGTACCATGATATTATAGCAAATTATGATGATATTATGAAAGATCTTCCAAAAGATATCCAAGTGATGTTCTGGGATTATGCTCCAAAAAAAAAATATGATATATTAACACGCATTTTTAAGATCTCCAAAAATCCTATAATTCTAAGTCCCTCTCATTTAAATTGGTGCCGACATTTTCCGGATTACAGATCATCTTCAAATAATATATTAGGAATGATCGAATATGGGAAAAAACTTAATATTAATAAAGATTCTGACGATCCTGGAATAATCGGATTATTAAATAGTACCTGGGGGGATTTTAATAATCCAAGTTTTCGAGAGAACTTTATATATGGGACAGTTTTATCAGCCGCCGCTACATGGGAGATTAAAATACCAAATGCTTATTCTGTTCTTGCTTCATTTTTAATGCATTTTTTTCATATCAAAGAGAAAAACCTCATAATTCAGCTCACTGAAATTATAAGGAACTGTGCGAATCTTAACAAATATTATCGTTCTGGTCCAATTATTATGCCACAAGTATTCTATATGCATCTTTTCCGAAATCCATTCGAAATAACAAGAAAACCTAGACGTTATGTAAAAAAATACAAACAATTGGAAAAGAAGGCAAGGGGAATTCTTAACCGTTTAGATGAAATTCTACCTTATATTTCATATAATGCAAAGTATCTGGAATACGTGCATTTTTCATTGAAACTTGTTATCGCTCTCGCCCAAAAGGAGGAATTAAAAATCCTAACTTATAAAGTAGCGAATATTCGAGACATAAAAAAATCTCATACCTCAAGAGAGTACCTTATAAGAAAAATTCATTCATTTCAGAAATTGCTTAGTGAAATAATTCCACAATTTGAAAAATTGTGGTTATATTGTGCAAAACGTCCCGTTCTAGAATTTAATTTATTGAGATTCCAGAATTTACAAAAATATTGCTCAGAAAAAATTGGGGAATTGAATCAAAACCTCCTCAATAATGAAAAATGTATCCAATCAGAATGGATCAGTACAAACAAAATCAATAAGCCTCCCACGGGGGATTTTTATCGTTTTAAATTTAATCTTTCTGAAAAACCACAAATAGCTAAAATGCTTTGCATTGCTGGGACTTATGGACGAGTATATGTGAATGGTACTCTTATTGGGAAGGTATTCAGTAGGATGTCTCTGTCCATATTGCCAATCCAAAACAGGGTTAAAGTTTTTGACATCTCTTCATTATTAAAAGAAGGGGATAATCTAATTGCAATTGAATCTTATAATTTTGACAATATTGAATCGAGTTTTAATTGTTTAATTAAATATCGGATAAAAGGAGATGAATATGAAATTCTGTCAAATAATTCTTGGCTAGGATTTTCAGGATATAATCCAGACAATCTTGATTTGAATATGGTAAATCCTCCTGAAAATGCGGTTCCAGTTCCAAAGGGATGGATGATCTCCCTATCAAAAGAATTCGATGCAGATTGGGATCATGTTACATCATTTGGAAAACCTCCTTATTATAATGGATATATTAATGATGAGAACATCCTAAATGGAGTAGTTCCTATTACTGAGGAATATTTTGGATCAAAGGCATGGCTTTATTGGGCAGCAAATGCTTATTTGGGCAAAAGACTAGCAAAAATTGGAATGAAGTTTTATAATCTCGTTAAAAAAATAATAAGGATCGCGTAAGAATGAATAACATATTTTTTATTGATTGTAAATACTCTGGAATTGCTGGTGATATGTTTTTAGCCGCAATCTATGACCTAAATGAAGGTTCTTCCTTTCTCGACAAGATTAAAAAATATATTAATTTAAATTTCACGAATGTTAATCTTTCTGAATTAAATATCGCTCATATAAACCGTAATGGATTATTTCCTGCTCATGTAAATATGAAATTTGATGAAACCCACCCTGAATTACATGTGGAAGAAATTCAAGAGCATATTCCAAAGTTATGCAATTTTCTTTCACTTTCTACAAAAGCAAAAACCTTTGCATCCAATTGGTTTGATATCTTATTGAATGCAGAACGTTCTGTTCATTCAATCCATACGTCTGATTCTATACATCTTCATGAATTGGGATCAATAGATACAATAATTGATATATGTGGTGGAACTGCATTTTTAGATTTATTAAATGTATTTTCCCCTGGATATCAAGGAGAATTTCTTTGTAGTACTGTCGCAGTAGGAGGTGGGTTGGTGAAAATTGCTCATGGGACAGTTCCTGTACCTGCTCCTGCAACTGAAAAAATCATTGAAAAATATTCTATCCCGATTCAAGGTGGACCAATTGAAAAGGAATTATTAACCCCAACAGGGGCTGCATTAATTGCTAATTTAATAGTGCTAAATAATCTCAAGTTTGTTAACTCGCATCCTGCAATAACTGTGAATAAAGTGGGAATGAGCACAGGAAAATTAGGTAATGTTGATTTCCCAAACATTTTGCGCATATTTCTAGGAACGAGATTTTCTATTACTGAAAATTTAGGTCAAGATGTCATTGTTATGGAAACAATGGTCGACGATACTTCTGGTGAAATCTTAGGAAATGTGATGGATTATTTATTTCAAGAGGGTGCTTTAGATGTCAATTTTATTTCCGTTCAAGGTAAAAAAAACCGACCTGGGACTTTAATTCGTGTTTTGGCAAATAACTCCAATGTAGATGGTTTAATTTCAGTATTGTTCACGCAATTGGGAACGTTAGGTGTGAGGTACCGAGTAGAAAAAAGGATCTGTTTGAAACGTGAAATACTAGAAAAAACAGCCATTATCGAAAACGTTTCAGTAACTTTTCGTATAAAAGTTGCCTATAATCCCTCGAAACCCGACGAAATCCTTTTTGCCAAAGTTGAGAATGATGATATTATGCGGATATCCAAGGAAATGGGGAAACCACTGTCAATTGTGCGAGCAAAATTGGAATCTTCGTTTTTTAAAGATATATAATATCAATCATATTCGGTTGTTATGTAAAAAACTATAAATTTTTAATAAAACAAATATACACCATTGAGTCATTTTTACCAAAAGATGACTATATCATTGAATGATCACCCCCAAGGTGCAATTTATGCCAATTATGTCTTTTTCCATTTCAGACTCTCTTAAAGAATTTCTAAAGAAACTTGTCAAGAGTAACCCCGACACATACAAAAATAATTCAGTTGTAATGCGGGATGCATTGAGCCGACTGAGAAACTCTACGGAAGCTGAAGTTATTGGTTCAGAACTGATGGATACCGAATTTGTAGAAGAAAGTCTCGACTCAATTGTGATTGGAAACATTATGATTGTAATGGAGAAACAAAATGATTTTATTGAACGCAAGTTAGCGAAACTTGAAAGTTCTATCCCTTCCATTCGTGGTAAACATTGTTTTTTTTATAAAAATGATAAAACAATAATGTATATCTTGGAAGATTCTCTTCTGAATATTCATTCATTCATCACTGAGCTGAATCAAATAGAGAATTTAAAAAATATTAGGTATTTAATCATCTAAATTTCTAAATTAAATTGGTATTCCAGTTTCTGCAATAAATCCTTCCAGAATCTCACTTAAATCCTTCTTATATGCTTCAAATTTATCCAATAATTTAACTGCTTCTTCTTCCGAGGTTTCTTCGATGAATGCTGTAATATAAAACGTGTGATACCCGATCGTAAATGCTTGAATCACTCCTGCCACACGTTTATCAAAGGATATCCAATCGCTAAACTCATACGCATTCGGGATTGCGTCTTTGATGCGTTTTTGTGCATTAAGGAATAATTCTTTACATTTTCTGCGCTCATCAATAGATAAATGTGGTTTAAAATATTCGCTTAAAGAGATTCCGTTAAAATCAAACAACATCATAGAGATAGTATCAAAATCTTTTCCAACAGATTCAAGATAGGTGTCTAAAATTTCCTTTTTTGGAAAAATAAGATTTATCCCAAAGGAAAATGCTCGAATAAGGGAAACTACATCATAGATACTACTTTCAAAAAAATACAGATCATGAACGGGAAGCCATTCATTCAATACTTTTTTTAATGCCATCATTTCTCGTATAATTTCACGGTATTGTTCATCTTTACCAGGATCTGTTCTGAGTGAAGGATCGAATTTATGTAGGTAAATTACTATGCTTTTCTTCTGGTTTTCTTTTTCGTAGTATTCGGCAATTTCGTTGAAGTAACTTAATGATTCTTTAAATCTAAGAGGATCTTGAATATCAATTACATAAAATATTAGGTCTGTTTCGGATAAAAAGCGATCTTTATGTTCTAAGTACTCTTGCCGATATTTTAATTGACCACCAAAATCGAATTGCATAACTTGAGTATTGAGGAAATTAAATGAGAAAGAATTTCTATCAACTGATAAAGTAGGTTTTAATTTGGCAACTTGATCCATAAAGTCAAATTTTCGCTTCAATCCTGTTAATATTGAAGTTTTTCCAGCATTATCTAACCCTAGAAAAGCAATTTTCATCTTTTGGGAAATGGATGACATTCCGTTTACTCCAATCTAGCAATAGCTTTTGAAATATAAAATATTAAAACTACGTAAATAGATTAAGATTTTTTATCTTAATAGATTTTGTTGTATCTTAAAGATAATTAGAACTCCAAATTTGAATAAATTGGACCTTGTGGTGTTAGGACACTTCTTTTTAGATACACTTTAGATATTTTAAAAGAACCAATACTGTTGTTGGGACCATATTCTTGCTTCAATAAATTGTATTCATTTGTTGGAAAACCTGAGCTCATCCCTTTATTACGTCTCTCCCTCGCTCTTGCGATTGTAATATGAGATTTAAATTTATTATCAGCTGGGAATCCAAACGAATTGACTAACTTTTCATCGATTTTATCATGTATTTCGCGGAGGATCGAAACCGGTCCTTTAAGCCCTAAATGGAATACACGTTTAGAAAAATCGCTTAATTTATGTACAGAAAATTCAATTGGCCCATCTTCAAAAAATACTGGATTAATATGTTCTTCCAAAAATTGATACAATTTTTCAGCCGTAATTTCGGAGATATCACCTAGGAACCTTAATGTAATATGTATATTTTCCAATTCAACTAGTTTCAGGCGATCAACAATGCTTGATAATTTTTTTTGCACCTTATTAATTGCATAAATAAGTTTTTTATCATTGATTTCGACTGCAAAAAAAGCACGAATTGGTCCACCCATGTTTTAAAAGTTAGTTGCTATTCTATTAATTTGTTGACTTATGACTAAAAAACAAATATTAGTCGTGGGAGAACTCCACAAAGATTTGTATTACAAAACCGATATGCTCAGTAAGATCGTTTATGACATTTCTACAAGCTTAGCAGCGAAAAAAGATTCGCTTAAAAATGAAGCAGTAATTCAATCCATTGTTTCAGATGCTGTTCGGTCTACCAAGAAGAAATTTTCATGTGAATCAAAAATTGTTCGCGGAGGTAATGGAAATAATTCTGCAACTATTCTCGCAAAATTAGGAGTACCAACTGGATTACTCTCAGTAATTGGCAAAGATTCTGAATGGATGAAAACTGAATTAGAACAATTAGGAATTGATACCTCAACAGTGTTCACAAAAAATGTAGCAACTCCCACTAGCACGGTAATTGAAGATACGAATTACACCAAGATATTTACTGATAAGAATTTGAAGGATCTTATGAACTTTGAAGGTATAGTATGTCCGATTGATTTAATGGATAACACTATGATCGTGTTTATTACTCCCATGGCAAAAAAATTCAAGCATACTTTAGACGTTGCGATTAATTCTGAGAAATTATCTGCTGTTACAATTGAATTGCAAAAATTTACTACTTTTGCTGAAATTGAAGAACTATTGACATCCAAACCTGAGTTCTTATTTGCGAATTTGGATGATGCTTTTGAACTTTGTAAAAATGATTTTGATAAGCCTTTTCCATCATTTATAGAATTCAAACAGAAGTTGGATAAAGAAAAAAATCCAGAATATGAATATCAACTAAAGAAGCTGATAAATGTGGATTTATTCTTTGGAAAGCTAGCTAATGTTCGAATTTATACATCTGGGGAAATTGGATCTTGGGTTCGGTTTGGCCCAATGAATCTTCTGTTTCGAGAACCTTTCAATGTAGACGTGAAAACTAGAGTTGGAGCAGGAGATACTTTTGCTGCAGCATTCTTGACTAAATTGAATGAGAAAATATCCAGTCCTTTAGAATATCTCAGTCAAACAAAAGATGAGATGGAATGGTTATTCAAGGTTTGCCTTCTTTTTGCCACTGGAGCATCAGGGGTTAGAGTAAGTTCCGGTGAATTTCCAGATGCTGAAGCAATTCGAAGTTTCTTAAAGGAAAAGATGGAATAACTCAATCCAATCTATTTTTATTTATTCTATCTAATTTAGACTCATGAGCATTTTTGTTAAATCCAGTTTAACAGAAATAACACTGAGGAACAAAGAAATTCAATGTAAGTTTTATCCTCAAACAGGGCGTTTTGATATTTATTCTCCAAATGGTGCATTAACTAATGTATTTCCTCTGATATTCGTAGAAAAAGAGTCAATTAGGCTATTAGAAACTCCAGTACCTACTTTAATGCCTCTTTGGAATGAAAAAAAAACCCACAAAAATTTAATAGCGTTTTTTCCTCAAAAAATTCGGAAATCTGAATTTTCTGAGGAAATTGTGCAATTACATGAATTCTGGGATCAAATTGACCAAGGTTTAGAAGCAAAAATTCCTCTCAGATTCGCCTCATCTTTCTCTGAGGGATATATTTTAGGGAATTTGTGCATCAAATTTTATGATAGTTTGACAAATGCAAAATTCACTACAATCTATCTTGAAATCACTACTTGGGCGAAATTTCATCATGTTCCTCGGATTCATTCCTTTTTACCATTAGCTGGAGATTCCTTATCTAAATGGAAAATCCAAAAAGACTACAAAATAAATCCTCGAGATGTGACATTTTTTCGAAATGGATATCAGTCGTGGTCTCCAAATAATCTTTTAAATTATCGCCAAAAAGCAATCATTTCTGCATTACAAATTGGTAAGCACATGTTAGAGAATATGGATCGTGAAATTTCTTGTAGATACTTTTCCGAAATGTTTACCGCACTCACTGATACACGGTCAAATAGAAGCATAATACTTGGGTTTACTACTCATAAAAGACAATTCAATAGAATTTTAATGGATAGAATGAAGCGAAAGGGGATGTTCTCAACATTGTTTGCTACATCTCAGGTCGATAACATTCCCATCTCTCTATTAAAACCCCAACATGTAACTTCTGAGGAACTGTTGATTTTTTTTACTGAATCGCTAAAAGGAGTTCAAGGAT
>JAEOUK010000483.1 GCA_016839385.1 Promethearchaeota archaeon | reverse complement strand
TGAGCAAAATCGGGAAGTATTGAGGTTGGATTTTGAGTCTGTTTCTCCACTTCTTCCATATGTGTACTGTTTTTAAGATAAATAAGATTTAGTAGAGCATATTTCCCTTTTATAATTAATTAAATTTCCTCGTAGCTAAAATATTTGATGCGGATTTATTAACTCATAAATAATTACTCCGTTAATAAATTTGAAGAAAAATGAAATCACATTCAATCTGGAATCTATTTTGTATTTTTATGTTTTTTAATTGCCTTAATAAAAGCACGATATAAAGGGGATGGTGCATAAGGTCGACTTTTAAATTCAGCATGGAATTGAGTTCCTACCATCCAATGATCATCATCAACGAGTTCAATGGCATTTACAATTTCTCCTTTTTCGTCTCTCCCAGACACTTTCAATCTCGTTGCTTCTGGACTGTCTTTCAAGAATTTCTCCATTATATGAAATCTATGACGGACTCGTTCACATATAACCGACTGATTATAAGCTTCATATAATTTACTAGAAGGCTCAATATGTATTTTATATGCACCTAGTCGCATTGTTCCACCAGTTTCAAGCAAAGATTTTTGACCTTCCAGGAAATCAACCACAGGATAAGGCGTATTTGGATTAATCTCCGTACTATGAGCTTCTTTTAATTTTAGTATTTTTCGGCAAAATGCGATATAAAATAATTGTGCTCCGAAACAAATCCCTAAATATGGAATCTTATTTTCTAATGCATATTCTGCGCACTCTATCATACCATTAACTCCTCTACTCCCAAAACCGGGAGTTAACAATATTCCATCGCACCCTTCTAATTCTTTCTTAACTTCTTTCTCGGTATCAATCCATTTAATTTGTAACTTTACATGTTCATGTGCGCAAGCATGAGTTAATGCTTCATTAATGGAAACATAACTGTCAGCAATTTCAATATATTTTCCTGGCATCGCAATTGTAATCGGTTGAGTTGCAGAAGTATACAATTCTACCATTTTTTCCCACTCTGAATAATTTCGAATTGGATCATATTTTACCAATTTGGGTTTCACATCCAGCAGTTCACAAATATAATCTCCCAGATTTTGCTCCTCAAATTTCAAAGGTAATTTGTAAATGGTGGGCAAGTCAGGAGAACTTATTACTGCATTTTCGGAAACGTTGGAAAATAGAGATATTTTCTGTCTGACACTAGGACTTAAGGGAATTTCTGATCTACATACAATAATATCTGGTTGTAGCCCCATACTTTGCAAAGAACGAACGGAATGTTGTGTGGGTTTTGATTTCAATTGACCAACGGTTTTTAAATAAGGCACCAAAGTCACATGAACCAATAAAGTATCTTTTTTTGGTAATTTAAGTCGAAATTGACGAAATGCTTCAAGGAACAATGTTGATTCCAAATCACCTACCGTTCCTCCACATTCAATTAATAATACATCTAATTTTTCTTTTTCAGCAGTTTCTACAAGACGGTCTATTACTTCGTCCGTACAGTGAGGAATTAACTGCACAGTTTTACCAGAAAAATACCCTGCCCGTTCTTTATAGACAACACTGAAATAAATTTGTCCTGATGTGATATTATGTGAGGGGTCTATATTTTTTCCTAAGAATCTCTCATACGTCCCAAAATCTTGATCTAATTCAGCAATTTTTACAGGTTGCATGAGTTTAGTTGAATGATCTTCACCTGCTAACGGATCAAATGTCCAAACCTCCTCAGTAATAAAACATTCTCCATGTTCAACCGGATTTAGAGTACCAGGATCGATATTGAGATATGGATCAATTTTCATGATTGAAACATTGAAATCTCTGAATTGTAATAGCTTTGCAATACTCGACGTCGTAACCCCTTTTCCTATACCACTGAGTACACCACCCGTTACAAAGATGTATTTTGTCGTCATTTACGTTCTTCTTCTTTGTTGTCCATTACCAAAAATATACATTATTCAATACTCACTAAAAAAGTTAACACTAAACGTTACATTAAGATCTTAACATGAAAAAATAAAAAAAGTAATAATTTATTTTTTTAAGTTCTAACTCGTCGAGGATTGTAATGAAGACTCAATTCTTTAGGCCACACAGGGAAACGTCGTAGAAATCTCAACTTCTTCTTTGCCTTTCGATATTTTTCTTCTTTTTCCATTACAGATAATTTTCCTTCATCTTTATGATAATCCCGCAATGTTTTCATAGCACGATGAGTTCTTCGATATTGTCTATAAATTGGATGGAAATATTTCAAACTGGCAGCAAACATAATTAATACCCTCTGGAATACGAAATTCCTTCGAAGGTATTCCCATGGATCATGTAATTCCCCTTTTTTATCCAATTTTGGTTTCATAAATTTAATATCTACTTTTCCCCCAATATTGAGAGCAACATCATTAATAAATGCAATTTTCTCCATTGTGCGACCATCAAACACAAAATAGTCTTGTCCAGGTGTAAATCGTCTTCCTTCGATGATATACGGCACAGTTGTATTTGTTTCATCATCAATAAGTGGGAATACATAACGATCTCCAATTATTGTATGCACTCTCATTAATGGAACTCGATATTTAAATCCGGGAATATCAATGTAGAAAAATGGCAAAGGATTTCTACGTCTTCTATCACCAAATGTCATAACCAAAGACATAACCTGTGAGTCTTCTAATGAACCAGTCCATCGTCCTTTCATACTACCTTCTTGCTTTCTATCTAATCCGATAAAAGTTTTAATAATCAGCTTTCTCATGATTCGAGCGAATTTTTTAGGATCATAGTCTGAATATCGATCATTTACAAAATTCATAATTTTCGATTTTTTACCTGTATCCCAAAATTCCTGATCTATGGTTACAATTTCCTTATATTTCTCTTTCTGACGATTTTCACCCCATCCAGTATGATAGACTACTTCTCCAATTACTTCTGTCCCTTTCGTGAACTGTCGAGATTTGCTTTGATACTGAGCATCTTGTCGGATACCTATCTTTGCATCATGCAATGAAGTAGCCCATAAATCTACTTCTATAAGTGTGTAATCTTTACCTTCTGTAGTAATCTCTTTTTCTACAGCAATATCTTCTTCTCGAAAGGCGTCATACTGTTCAGCTTCATCACCAGTATCTTCTTCTTCATGATGTTCTTCTTCAAAATTTACCATAATGTTTCTTACCTTACCTTCACTTTAATGATGATATGTCAATTTAACAATTGTAAAATGGAAATTTAAATGTATTTAGCACGTTTCATGTCTCTATCCTTATTTTTCTACAAATTCATTATGAAATACAATTTTGTCTAAAGGGACACGTGTTGGTCGTTCTAATTCCGTTTTCAATTGTTTTTCTGAAAGATTTTCATTACTCGGATTCTTTTTACCTATGATAATCAACGTAACTACATCATAAGAGATTGGGATCGAGAGAACTTCTCGCACTAATTTTGAATTATATCCTGCAATTGGATGAGCAACATAACCCAATTCGGTAGCTTGCAAAGTCAAATACGCCACTGATTGCCCAATATCAAATAGATAATATGCTCGTTCTTCATTTTCAGTGTAAATAATACAATCATCTTCCTTTTTTCCAAAGACAACTATTATCATAGACGCTTTAGTCGCCCAAGTTTTATTTCCACTAGATAATGTAGTGAACATTTCATCAAGTTTCTTTTCATTATGTACAAAAATAAACTTCCAGGGTTGGTAATTGAAACACGAAGGTGATAATGATGCCGCTTTTGCTAATGTACTGATCAGTTCCGGGGTAATTATCGTTTTTTGGAGAGATCTATATGCTCTTCGAGTTTCTATAGCAGTTTTAACATCCATATTAACCACTTTTTTTCATTAAACAATAAAGATCATGGTATCAATTTAAAATTATATATATTTACTTCTTTTTCACTAAAAGTCTACTTTGAATCTAATTTCATTCCATTATAGTCTATGTGGCAAATTCGACTAAGATATCCCTTTTTTTGGAGAATATTTTGTATTTTTTGTAACCTATTAAAGGTACCAAGAGTGATTACACTACCTCCCACTCCTGCTCCGGTGAGTTTTGCACCAAAAGCTCCATTATCTTTAGAAATAGAAACAATTTCATCAATTTTATGAGTTGATAATCCTATTTCCACTAATATGTCTTGATTTTCATTACATAAACTTCCTAGTTTCTTATAATCCTTTTCTTTTAATGCGTAAATTCCCTTCTCAACAATTTTCCCAATCTCTTGAAATGGTTTGATTAGAAAAGGTTGTTTATGATGCAATGACTTCACGATTTGACCCGTGTTATGAAGTTCTCCAGAAAAAGTAACAAGTATTGGGAATTTAGAAGTTAAAATTCTCTCTTGAATACCTTTTTGGTAAACAATGATCCCCCCATATGAACAGATAGAATTATCTATACCCGAAGGAGTTCCATGTACATATTTTTCCATTAAATACCCGTAATTATTGATTTCTTCAATACTTAAATTTAATTTATACCATGTTTGGAGTGCATTAACGAATGCTATTGCGACTGAAGCAGATGATCCCAAGCCAGATCCTTTCCATATATCAGAATATAGACGTATTTTGACATTTTTGATTGATAAATTATTTTGATTAGAAATTGCTTTCATACCTTCATAAAATTGAATAAAATCCAACGGAAATTGACTATTACAATTTGATAAGGCATTTATATCAAATTCAATGCCATAATCAAGGAAATTAAAAGCAATATTTGAAGTATCATCAAGTTTTTCAATTGTACAATAAGAATGCATATCCAAAGAAACTGCAATAGCAGGATATCCATATACAACTGCATGTTCGCCAAATAAAATGCATTTCCCAGGAGCAGATGCTGTTATCATATGCAATCCTTTTTTTATTGAAATTTTCTTTTATGCAATCTCATATGGGACTGTTGAATTCCCTCATTTGCTAATGCTCGTAAAGCAGCAAGATTTTGAGCTAAACCCACGGCAGAGGTAATTTGGATTAATTCAGAAGCGGTCGTAACCCCTAATATCTTTAAAGCAATTTTACTCATAGGATGAATATTAGTAATCCCTCCAATAATGCCTAATGAAAGAGGAATTGATATGTTACCTAATAAATTACCATCAGAATCTTTAGAAAAAGAAGTAAGTGGATGATATTTTCCATTTATAGATGCATAAGCATGAGCACGTGCTTCTATAGCTCGTGTATCGTTACCCGTGGCCAATGACAACGCAATAATTCCGTTCATAATGCCTTTATTATGTGTTACCGCACGATAAGGATCTGCATCTGCAAATGCTGAAATATCAAGAATATTTTCAATGATTTGTTTTCCACCAAGTAATTTAGCATCAAATATCGCACTACACCGTGCTATTCGTTGTGTGCAAAAATTCGACAGGATTTTTGCACGAATATCACAACTCAATAAATTATGTAGTTCCTCTCCTAAAGTTTCTGCCATATTGTTTACAATATTTGCACCCATAGCATCTTTTACATCAACATGTAGATTAAAAATAACCATTTCTCCCCTAATTGTACCAATTTCATAAGAGGTGATATCGAGTGCTCCTCCACCAAGAGATCTTAATGTAGGATGGGCTTGGTTAACAAGCTGCAAAAGACTATTTTTATGTTCTAAGACAGTTTTTTCAATATTTATTTTTTTTTTTTTGACTATTTGCACCTGTCCAATCATGATATTGTTCACTGGTTTACACGTGAAACCGCCATGTTTTCGTGCAATTTTTGCACCATAAGATGCTGCTGCTACTACGGATGATTCTTCGGTAACCATCGGGATTAAATAGTCTTTAGAATTGATACGAAAATTCGTAGCTATAGAAAATGGCAAAGTAAAACCAGCAATCACATTTTCTGAAAATGAATCTAATAATTGCGGACTAATGGATCCAAGGGAATTTAATATGGTTTTTTCATCATTACTCAAGTTTACCAGCTTTTGGGTTAATAATTGTCTATCATTCACAGAAAGATTGTAAAATTCTGGCAATTGTGAATTAATTTTGGAATTGTGCAATATCATCATCCAGTAGGTGATATAACTTTGATTTTGATCCAATTAATGTACTTTGACCTTGAATAAAACTAGTTCTTAAATTGGTTTTTAATTCACAATTATTTTGAATAAAATCGACTATTTCATTTTCATGTTTTTTCCTGGTTAAAAGTACCACTGAAGGTCCTGTATCTATGCTAAAATATATGGGATATCCCATCTCTCGCAAATTATTAGTGATTTCAATAAAGTTTTTTGTTTTTTTACTCCAATAATCTTGACCGGAGGATGTGGATACATGTATTTTGTGTAACATCTTTGAATCTTCTTCTGTTAAAATTCCAATTGCGTTGAAATCATGGGAATTCAATGCATCCAAGAATTGGAGTATTTTATTTTTTCGGGATAAACACCATTCGGGGTATAATGGTGATGTCGGAGCGATAACATGGGCATCTGTAGTAGTTATTTCAGAATATAATGGGATAGTAATAAGAGAAATTGATTGTAGGAAATCTTTTTCTTTATCACGATCTATTCGCAAAGCAAAACTCTCCCAAGAGTTAGATTTTGGGTGACTTAACCACAATCCAATCC
>JAEOUK010000091.1 GCA_016839385.1 Promethearchaeota archaeon | reverse complement strand
TTTTTCTTCAGTATTTTGAGCTATTGATCCTACCCAACTAGGATCAACGCATCCAAATCCTCCCCAAACTAACATTGAACCGATAATTAGAAGGTAGATATTTAAACCGAAATAGAGAAACACAAATCCACTTATGAAAATAGTTGTACCTACTAATATCATGACTTTTTTACCAAAAATGTCCGACAAATAGCTGGATACATACATTGTAATTATCATACAGACAAAACCTGTACTTTGAACTACTCCGACTAAGAATTCAGCATTTTCAGGAAAACTTATACTAAGTATGTTTAATACATGAGCTTGGTAGACACTATTAAAAAATCCAATAACCACTCCATGAATGACGTTGATTATGTAAAGTACAATCAAATTATTCCGCTTAATACGTTTTAATGATAGTTCTGAATCTAACTTAGGCATTTATTCAAGATGTCTAAAAAATCAAAGGGAATAAAGTTTTGGGAGAGTTCTGAATAAAATAAAAAATAGAATTAAGTGTTGTTATAATTGGTATCGTAAACATCGTATTGTAAACGCGTGACTACAAACAGTGTTTGCTGGAACCTGTAACTTAACAGGTCCCTCTTCAAATAATCCAATATCCTCACGACTGACCATAATAATATCAGAGGCTTTACAAATAGGGCACTTAATCCTGATTTTAAGGCTTTGGGGTATTAATGCTTGAGCCTGATCTTGATGCTGTATTTCTTGCATGATTATTCCAACCCTTTGTTTTGTGATTTCTAAAAAGGAGTAAGATAATATGCAAAAGATAGATGTTTATATGGTCGTGGTTAGAATTTTTCCAAGAAACAATAGAATTTTGTCGGAATTGAGGTTTTTATCAATTGTCAAATCCATTTTTAAAAATGAATTTGTGTCTTTTACGACGTAAAATAATGTTGAAATTGATCCAAGTTAGGAAAGGAATTTATTGTTTACGAATAAGAGTTAAGAAATATTCTCAACTCAAATCATCTTGGATGAAATCCCTTAATGGTCCAAAGTACTCGTTTCCAAACATCATAATATCATTATGGGAAGCCCTGTTAATACGAATGAACTTTTTCTGAATGTTTTTTGGTATGCTATCAAAAATATGTTGAGCTTGATTGATCGGGATGAGATTATCCCTAACGCCATGTAATATTAAGGTCGGTTTCCCTATCTTTTCTTGAAAGGTATGATTAGAATATGGTTTCAGTGATTCTTTTGTTAGCTGTGGATGATGAAGTTCAAACAAATCTGTCATCAGCTCGTAAGTATCAGAATAACCACTTTCAAACACGATTTTCTTAATTGCATGAGCTTCTTCATATGCACCTAAGGCTGAAGCACAAGCAGAACCTAAGGATCTTCCCATTAAAATAAATTGTTCTGCGCTTTTTCCAGGATATTCATCTTGCATCCACTCGTGGAATTCAAGATATAAAGGTATGGGATCTTTCAAAAGAAAAGTGTACGAAATTTTGCCCGTAGAAAATCCATATTCTCGGAAATCAAATACCGCTAAATTTACCCCTATTTGATTAAATAAAGATGCTATATTGATATAATCTAAAGCCACTTCACCATTTCCATGAAAATGCATTATTGTTGGATGATCAGATGGATTTTCATGTAAATATAAAATCCCCCCTAATTCCACTCCTTTTTCTACAGGAAATTTTAAAACTCGAAGTTCTTTACTTTCCTTTGGAATTGGAGAGGAACGTGGATGAAGTATTCTCCCATATAATACACTACGATCATTTAAGAAATTGTACACAAAGTCATTTTTATCCATTTTTAACTCCATTTTCTTTTGAATTCTTTCATTTTTTTCTGAGATAAGGTTTCCGGTTCTAAACACGCTTGAGTAAAGTCTTGTTCGACCCTCATTTGTTTTAATATATGAGATCTTTCATAATTATAGCAAATCTTTGCCATTCTTTGCACTTTTGCATTTTGAGACGTGATAGATCGGATATACTTTTTCACATTTTTATCAAATTCATCCGAAGGAAAAATTCTATGAATGAATCCTAATTGATTAGCTCGTTCAAGAGAGAGTTTATCTCCTACAAAAATCATTCCAGTAGCTACAGAAGGAGGGAAATAGTAAGTGGTTAATGAAATAACGGAATAAGGAAAAATTCCTAGATTGATTTCAGGAAGTGCAAAATAAATATTTGGATTATTTTCAGCAACTCGAAAATCTGTGAAAAGGCAAAATGCAAATCCTGCAGCAACTGCAAATCCTTTAATCAAACTCATATACAGTTTCTCACTAGTCAAAGCGAGTTCTGATACTTGTAAATTGAATTCCCAAAATTCTGATTTCTTTTCTGGAGATAATGTTAAAATCTCTTGGGTATCAAATCCAGTTGAGAAAGCCCTGCAATCAGTCCCTTTGAAAACAATGAGCTGGATTTTCTCATTTTCTTCTACTTCTAAAAGTATTTTTTTTATTTGGCGCATCATAGCAAAATTAATTGCATTTAATTTTTCAGGGCGGTTCAGAGTAATCGAGAACACTTTTTTTGATTCTTCAGCGATAATTTCTTCGACCATTCCTATCAATCTACTTTCTTATTCTCAATATAAAATCGTTTCTAATTGAATTTTTTATTTTAACTATTAATTGAAAGACTTTATGAAGTGACATGGGCTGCCCATATTTTAGACTACCTCAATTTTAATTAAATCACTTGTTTTCTTAAGTAAAATTTCATAACAAATAGAAAATTGCAGGCTAACGGTGATTATTTGAAACAAATATTACTAGAATCTTTAGAATGCATGAAAATAGGAAATATGGAGTCAAACCCACGAAATTTAATTTTATTTCTGGTAATTCCGTTAAAATCAATTTGGTTGTTATTTCTCGCAAAAATTCAAGGGTCTAAATCCAATGTTCTTATAATTTAGGAAATGATGAAACCATATAAGGTAAAATACTAGATTTTACACAAACAGTTTTTCTATATTTCTTCCACGTATATTTTTTATAGCAGTTTTACTCCAGTAGTGGTATATGACAGAAATTAAGACTGAAAGTACTGAGACTAAATCTCCTCGCTTTTATAATGTAATCGTCGCAGGAGCAGGAAATGGAGGACTAGTAGCAGCAGGTACACTCGCTAAAAAAGGTGTAAAAGTACTTTTGCTTGAACAGCATAATCTACCAGGTGGATTTGCAAGTTCGTTTGTTCGGGGTAGATTCGAATTTGAAACGAGTTTACATGAACTT
>JAEOUK010000090.1 GCA_016839385.1 Promethearchaeota archaeon | reverse complement strand
CTAGTTCCAATGTCCCTCATATTCTATCCGGTGATGGGATATATAGCTGAAATGATCTTCCATATAGTGCCGTTTGCAATCCTATTTTGGGGATTAACAGCTGCATTTAAGAAAATAGAGCAAAAATGGTTGATTATTACATGCATTATCATAGTTTCTACAATCGAACCGATATTTCAATTTATATTTGACACTTCAGTTACAAGACCTTTATGGATTAAAATTATAGATGCATTCCGGCTATTTGTATTTAGTTCAGTTCAATTATACATCTATAAACGCTATGATTTTATCTCTATGTACTTCTTCAGAATAGTATATTACCTTCTGTGGCATATACTATGGGGAACATTACGTTTGAGCATCCTGTTTTAACACTACGATATATATTGTAGTGTTTTTATTTAATTTCTCACGCTGAAAGAGCATAAAATGAAAATATGACTATATCTGGTACGAAATGAATTAACCACGCCCAAAAAAATCCTTTAGTTTCAATGAGACTTTTACCTATAAACCAACCCAGGAAAGTAGATAGTAAAACTCCTATAATTCCGCTTGGAACTCCGTAATAATGTCCCAGTCCGAAGTATATGCTAGTTATAAGAAGAGAGTGAGTTTTTCCAAGTGATACGTATAACTGCGACAACGGAGCTGCACGGAGAGAAAATTCTTCATTAAATGCGTTCATTGCAGCAATGATCACTGCAATTGGTAGATAAAACCAATTTGTGCGGAATTGAGACCATGGTATAGGATTCACAATGACTGAAAAAATAAAAGTCCCTAAGGTAAAGATTGCAGTAAAAATTAATCCGATTTTCGGCCATGGCTCAGGTTTTTTCATCCCTATTATGATAGTAGGTTCTACATTGGCACGAATATCCCCAAGTATTAGATAAAAATCGCGAAATTTGTTTCCAGTCATTATTAAGAACAGCAAAATCACAGCTGCAGGAACTAATCGCAAGGAATGAAGAGTAAGAGATTCCCATCCCCAAGAAGCGGTGTTTTCCCAGTCAATCCAGAATTGTAATTGTCTAATATAAGGTACTAGACCCCAATTCCATCCTCCACCAAATCCTAGTAGGAATAATAGCAATAGAATCGCGATATACATCCGTATGGGATATAAAATCTTAAAAAATAAAGAAATGATCAACAACACTCCTAGAACACCGACATGAATCCATGGATACCAATAGGGATAAACGATCCCAAATTCAGTTAAAATAATTATACCAATAGAACTAGCAATTACCATTGCAAACCATGCAAGGCTAATTACTACCCATTGGGGTTTTACAGGTTTTTGTTCCATTCCCGTTGTCGAAGTGAAGTTAGTTAATAAATATTTTGTACTGCATCACTGAGCATATAAACTATTTCAAAAGGATTAACCTAAGAAAATTAATCATTTTTTGGGTTTTTGAGATGAAGATACCTTTTTCCTTGTGATTTTTTCTCTCAATCGTAAATCATATAAGAATCGGAAAATAGGTTGATTTCTTAGATTAAATACCATTTTTGCTTCAATTGGACCTACTTCCTTAAGTTTTGGGAGACAAATTATTATAGGAATCAATCGCAAAATTCCAGATATTATGAAAATTAAACGAAAATTCCAAAAATCAACCGTGGGAAGAATTTGGATTAAAAAGCTACCTAACAAGCCTCCTAAAATAGCACCAATTCCTACGATAAAAGAGTAATAGGCAATATATTCCCCACGTCGAGACACATGAATATTATCATAAATGAAATTGGATGATGCTAGATTAAATGCGGTCCATCCTACTCCACTAAATAATTGAGCACCAAATATCAGTCCGATTGGAGTTTTAAAAAAAACCCATAAAACTGGAGTAATTGGTACAAATATACTACCAAAAATGAGAAGTCGTAAATTTCCAAAGCGATCTGCAAATTTTCCAAAAAGTCTAAAAACAAACAGCGAAAATATTCCTGAGGAAATTTGAACGATAATAAAGGTTGAATAGGAAAACTCAAGACTTTTAAGCATATATGGAACAAAAAACGGAGCAGAAACCCATTGACCAAAGGAAACAAATGTAATTAAAAGTGTAAAACGTCCAAAGTTATTTTTTCCAAGTTGGTGAAGGAAAGCGCGAAAACTCAGATGATTAGAATAATCAATATCAAATGGGGGATCATAATGATAGTGAAACATAAGTGAAGATACTCCTCTCCCCAAGAATGCGATTCCAAAAATAATCAAAAACCCAATTGAAGCATAATCTCTTTGGGTCAACCAGTCTAGTCCAAAAGAAACACTGATAGTAAAAGCAAGTGAAATTGCAGTTAGGATCATATTTCTCCTACCGAAATATCGCCCACGCTCTCTATTTGGTACAATATCACCCATCAAACTAAACCACGATGGATTGATAAATCCTCCAAAAAAATGATATAGACTATACAATCCTAGTAAGATCCAAGGAAAACCAGCTAGGACAGCAACATTAGGTATGAGAAGATTGAGAATTCCGAGCGTTATAATTGGAATCCATACTAAAGCTTGACCTAGGATATATCGTTTAAGGATTTTTTTTCTAGTTCGATATACCATATATCTGGATCCTAAGATTTGTGCTAGAGGAGCTATGAATGACGCTAATGAGGTAAGAATTCCCACTTGGAGTGTGGATGCACCTAATAGAAAAGCAAAAGGTACAACATAATTATCTCCTAACATCAAACTTGGAGCTGCGAAACTTCCTTCTAGAATCGAATACCTCATTGTCTTTTTTCTTAAAGGAATATCGTCAGGTAAGGAGTTTGTCTCTTGCATGTTAGTATGCATAAAAATCAGAATTTCAATATTCTTATTGTTTTCGAAATTGATAATGTAAATTATATATCCCACAAGATTATTCTGAAGAAAAAGAAGAACAGATAAATATAAGCCATTTTAACCTATGCTCTTGTTTAGAAATACACTTAAAGCCTTTCAAAATAAAATTGAGATTCAAAATCTTCAAACTTAAAAAAGACTATTGATATAAAAAAAATTTTCAGAGTTATATTAAATATATGACTTAATAATAGCTCTTGGTGTATCCTGATCGTTGTCGTGGTGCTGCTTCAGTAACGACAACTTTACGGGCTTCAAAACCTTTTTCCGTTTCTTCTTTTTCAAATTCCACTTTATCATTCTCGTTAAGAGTTGCGAATTCTCCATCATTTACAATGATTGCTGAGTGATGGACAAAAATATCTTTTTCTCCCTCATTGGGAGTAATAAAACCAAAACCTTTTCGGCTATTAAACCATTTTACTGTTCCTGTTTCCATTTCGTTCACGTTATTTATTATAGTTTATTCTGTGTTAATGTTAAGTTAGAATCAAAAATCATAAACGCACTAAGGGCAAAATATATGCAAAATAAATTGCATTATAGCGGAAAAAATCATATAGTTGAGAATTATGTACTAGGATACTACTTTATTAACAAAATAATGAATTGTGTATGTGTAATAAACTTTGGCTTATAAATCGGGATTTCTCTCCCATTAACTGTAATCCGAAAAAGGGAAACTAGTATTAGAGGATTAGTATTGACAATTGAGGCGAACTAAATCATCCCGATTAGGAATATAGAAGATAATAAAATGAATATAAGCGATTATTTTATCAAAACCTACCAGATCTACCGAAGTAATCATATTTCTATAGGTTTTGAAATAAATTTTGATATCCATAATTTAGAGTAAAGATGCACATAGGATTCTTATTAGGTTTAAAAATTCTAAAGCTCAAAGATAAAATCAGTTAAGTAATTTATTGAGAAGTAAGTTGGTGAATCCAATAGGAAGGTGCATATGTGATAGAAATTTTACGAGATCATTCTGAAAACGCAATAAAACTTGCATTTGAGGCTAACTTACATGAATATATAAAAACTACTGTCATTCCTGGGGAAGAGGTTTTAGATTCGGATGAAGTATTCCGATGGTATTCTGGAAGGAACCTTTTATTGCGAAATTGGGTACTTAATCCGAAATTTACTCCCGAAAACGCTCGTTTGAAAGTTGAAGAGCAGATTAATTTCTTTAAAAGACGTAAAACTATATTTCTTTGGTGGAATGGTCCCTCTGCTCAACCATCGAATATAAGTAAAATCATGCAAGAAGCAGGGATGATTAAATTCATCTTACCTACGAAATCAGGGGATATGGTAAAAGATATTCGAAATTTAGAGAAATTAGAGAGGATTTATAAAGAAATCATAGAAAAAACTGGCATTGAAATACGTGTAGTTCACTCCAAAGAAGAAATACATCTGGCTGCTAAAGTAGTTGTAAAAACTATGGGATTATCTGAAAATTTCCGAGAACGTGGAGAAAAGTCATGTGAATTAATGTTACGAGAAGATCCAAGTGTAAATAAATTAGTCGGATATTATGCATGTGTAAATAATGTGCCTGTTTCTGTGTCTACCGTATTCTATGGATCAGGAGTAGCAGGGATTTACTCAGTTGGTACACTTCCAAAGTACCAACACCGCGGAATAGGAACAGCTATTACTTTAGCTCCTCTTATTGATGCACATAAAAGAGGTTATGAGATTGCAGTACTGACTGCTACTGCACAGGGTTTTCCAGTTTATGATCGTATAGGTTTCAGAAAACTTGAAGTGATGGAACAATATTATTGGATCCCCCAAACATTTAAGCGGTTTCTATATAAAATGTATTTATACTTTCAGCGCATCAAATATGAGAGAAATTAAATTACTTTTAACTTTCATCAAATGACAAGAAACGAGATTTCAATTACCAACATAGCGGTTTTTATCATAGAATTATTCT
>JAEOUK010000482.1 GCA_016839385.1 Promethearchaeota archaeon | reverse complement strand
ATCCGTATATCAGTAATAAATTCTTCACAAATGGAGCACAATCCGCTTCAGATAAAATATTAAGTAGTATATGGAGGGGCCATTCTTTTCAAGATGTCCTGGTAGCAACAGATTTAATTCTGGATTATGGATATGGAGTTGATCTTGACTTCATTTTTGGACTTCCTAGAGAAACTGAAGAGGATTTAGAGAAGACACTTGATTTTTTTAAGGAAATATTAAGGTCCTCGAGAAAAATACGAATCCATACACATACATTCATGCCATTACCCGGAACGCCATTCAGTGATGAACCTACAGGTGTAATTCAACCTAATGTAGAAAAAATTCTGGGAAAATTGGCTTCTAGAAATAAAGCATACGGATCTCATGAAAAACAATCGTTAATTCGATAAAAAGGATCTCCAAACACAAAGACATTTTGGACTGGTCCTAACTGTATTTTACAAGAAGTGTTTTAAAAAGGGATAATCACCAGTGAGCTTTAAAATACACATTACGAATCTAGCTGATTCAAAAAAATCCATACAATTACTTCTGAGTACAATCCAAGAAAAATTTATTCAGAAGACTTCCGCAGTTATCCAAATTGATCTAGCTTTTCCACAAACGCACCCCGTTACAACAAATCCAGAAATACTAAGTTACGTAGTAGAAGAATTAATTAATGCGGGAATGGAGAAAATTTGGATAGTGGGAACATCATATTATAAACTGTCTTCTAAAAAAATTTGGAAATCAATGGGTTATGACGAGTTTATCACAGAACGGTTTCCGAATGTAGAATTTTTACCAATTGAAGAGTCCAATGTTGAAAAATCGAGTCATGTCTTGGAGTCCAAGCGAATTCAATATCCAAAAGTTATTGAAAATGCAGAAATTTTTATCTCAATCGTAAATCCAAAAGCATCATTATATTTTGATTTAGGATTATCGATCGAAAATTCTGTTTACTTACTGAATTATGAAGATCGTAGAGAGTTCAGAAGTAAATCTGACCAAAACTATTGCGAAAATGATGTTTATTTAAAGAGATTAACTCAGTTAATGCTGGAAACACATTTTATTAGACCTCCTGACGTGATCTTATACGATTTTACGTGTATCCTAACTGATGCTGGACCTCTATTATATTCCGATTCCTCCTTCCAATATTCCTCTTTATTCATGCTCTCTGAGAATAGTGTAATTGGAGATCTGGTTGCTTTGTTATTGTGTGATAAGAGCACTGATGAAAATCCATTGATTGAAGCAATAAAAAATTTCGATTATAGTTTAATTAGTCAAGATCTTATTAATCAATATAAAATTGCCATAATAGATGAATTAGAAGAAAATTTTCAAGAGATTAACTTATCTGGATTTTTTTCTAAAGATGAAATCAAACCAAAGCATAGTCTCAAATTTTGGAAAAAGAAGGAACAAGAAGAGTTAAAAAGTATTAATATTTTTAAAGGATTAAACACTTTTATTGACATTTTTGGTATATTTCCGCAGAAAGCAGAAATTTGCAAGGGAATCATGTGTTCAGGTTGTAAGAAAGCAGCTATTGAACTCCTCCTAATGTTAAAAACATCGATGCATAAGGACCAAGAAACGATGCCGGAATTCTCTTTATTAGTGGGAAAAAACCCAATTGAACCTAAAAATGAATATTGTATCGTATTTGGGGATCATGCAATTGACACAACCACTGATCGTAAATTCAGAAAAAAAATTATTGATAAAAATTTACGTTCTGAAAAGGATATGGAGCTTGATCGTGCACGATTAAAAATCAAACTTCAAAAAAAAATTGTAGAATTGGAATCTCATGAAGATATAATCAAAGAAGAAACTCCAGAGGGTCCAAAACGTGACAGGGCTATTAAAAAATTAAGACGAAAAATTGCTTTTAACCGACGTATAAACGATCAAAGGTTAAAACTTCATGATAAATACATAGAGCACAATAAGATACGAAATGATAAAATAAAGGATTATGAAACCGTAAAGAAAAACAACCATGTGTTAGAAATACAAGGATGCCCTCCAGAAATTTTACAACATTTAGGAAATATAGTCAATTTATTTAAGAAAAGATGGGTTCCAGGCTTAAGTATGAAAGAAAACTTTCTATTAGATTTCGCAGTTAATTCATCCTCCCAAAAAGTGGATGAGTCTGGTCAAAAAGATGAGATGGAGATGGAATCATGAATTTTCTACAACCATTGATTGAATTTTTCAAAAAAATATCTCATTTTGGTCACCAGTTAGAAGTTGGAGATATTAACCGTTCTTTAACAAACCTGCATAGTTTAAAGGAAATACCATTTCCTT
>JAEOUK010000739.1 GCA_016839385.1 Promethearchaeota archaeon | reverse complement strand
CTCTACTTTGTATTTCTAGAAAAAGTGCAAAAAAATAACTGGTGGATGCCACCCCCTTCCTATAATTTGGTTTTGAATACAATTAAATATGTTTCTGGTTGGAATACACTTGATGGATTACAGTCCTACATCCACTTAAATACCCCTCTTTTTCAATTCAGCTATAATTCCTTTATTATATTAATTGCAGTGGCATTTGTCTGTTTATTGCTATTGGGAAATTGGCGTCGCAGTTTCCCGATGATCGCTGCAGTAATAATATTTTGGCTTCAATTACTTGCATATTCTTTTCTATTTAAACCGATTTTTTGGTATAGGACAGCTCTCCCTGGTATGTTACCACTCCTAGGATTTGTGAGTCTTCAAATTGTGTCAATTCGGTTGAAGATATTAAAGGTTTTGTTTTTTGTTGTTTTGGTTATATTGAGTCTGCTGTTTTCTCTAAATTGGATACTTATCGACTCTGAAAAACCTATTGAGAGGTGGAAAGAAACCGCTTTTTTATTAAATAAACATTTGGATCTTAATGATCTGGTCATTTTCTATCCACGTTATGTTGAAGGTCCTATCAAATATTATATTCCTGATTTACCTGTAGAAATGATTATTCAAATAAAAGCGAATTCGGATAATATCAGTAGATTTGATTCGATATTTAATGAAATAGATCCTAATAATATTTTCCTTATTGTTCGGCATGATCTTACCTTAGAAACTAATATTGACACCTATCGGAGCTTAATAAATTACTTGGAAGATAAATTTAGTTATCCAATCCAATCCTATGAACTTGGTATACTATCTATAACAAAATACGAGAACAAATAAACAATATCTAACAAGAATTGATTATGATATAATAAATTTTCTTATTAGATATAGTAATCTAAAAATTATTTTCAGTGACCGGAATAAAAATTTCCAATTTTGATATTGTATACTCTGTTTTGGTTCATTATACTAATTTGAGTGACACAATTGAGTGTATAGAATCTTTACAAAAACAGGATTACATTAACCATCAAATCGTTTTGGTCGATAATGGATCACAATATCACGATTCACAGACTATTCAACGATTATTCCCACAAATAATTTGTCTGCGTAATAAATCAAATCTAGGATTTACCGGAGGTTATAACACTGGTATACGGTTTTCTCTAAAGTTAAATCCAGATTATGTTTTTATTTTAAATAACGATGTTATTTTAAAATCTGATGTAATTAAGATCCTGGTAAAAGCATTTCAAGCTAAAAGAGAAGTAGGTATAGTTTCACCTATTATATATTATTATGACGAACCAGATCAAATATGGTCAGCTGGAGGAAAAGTAAACAAAATTACTTTAAATATGGTAGATAATCATGGTCGGCACAAATCCTTTTCTGAAATTGTGGAAAGAGATTTCATCTCCGGATGTGCAGTGATGTTCAAAAAAGAAGTCTTGGAGAAAGTTGGTTTGTTTGATGAAGATTATTTTTCTTATTATGAAGATTATGATATTTCTTTTCGCATTAAAAAAGCGGGATACAAACAGTTATTAGTTCCCCAAGCGAAAATTTGGCACAAGGTAAGTAAATCTAGTGGAGGAAAAGATAACACACTAGAGCGATATTATATGGCTCGAAATAGCATACTTTTTTTTCTTAAACATGCTAAACTCTGGCAATTTCCCATCATTATTCCTTATAGAATAGGTAGCGCGATTCGCACTTTGTCTCGATTATTAATGGAAAAGAAATTTAATTCGGCACGATATTATTTATTAGGAATGATTGATGGTATCAGAAGGAATAAAACTTCTAATTTGATATAATTTGAAAGATATTAAAAAAGTTACGATCTTCAAAACCCCAACCTCAATACAATTATCCACTCATTCATTTTAGGGCTCTGGAACAAATATTGTACCGAGATTAACAGATTCTCCAGAATTCACCGATATCATGAGAGGATACTCACCATCTTCATCTCTAATTACATAACTCTTCCCAGGTCCATAATAGAGCATAATTACATAATTTTCACCAGGTTCAACTTCGTTAAAATAAATTTCACCAGTTTGATAATTAACTTCAGCTCTTGGATCAAATTGATATGAAAAGGAGATTGTGGCGGGTAATTCTGGGTCTGAACCAGATAAATTCCTGGATAAAAAAGGGATTCCACCGACTGGTTTCTTTGAAGTAGCGTTAATCAATTCTCCATAAATTACGCCCGAACTTCTTCCAGCATTTGGAACAACCCATTGCTCCGAGGAGGGAATATCTCCTGAGGATGTGCAACTTACAAATAACATCATTGTGTACTGAATAATAATTATCAGATTCAATCTCTTCATAATTTATGGGACCACTTCGAAATGATTTTTTCTGTTTTTTACCTATAAGAAAGAAGTAGAGTTAAAAACAACTCTACTTCTTCATTTGTATATTAATAGAATATTGCTTTATCTCTAAGGGGAAACGGTGATACCTTCGAAAACACCAAGAGTATCAATATCAGCTGGTGCACCAGCACCTAATGTGTTCGATGAACCAGTGATTGTACCTGTTGCAGAAGTACATGATACACTACCAAAAAATCCATTCCCCAGAATTTTGTCCAAATAGAATTGCTGCGCCCATCCGGCATTATTTTCAATTACTTTACTGTCGTTTGTCCAAGTAAAATCAACAGCTCCACTATCGTTAGTCCCAATAGCTCGACATGTTATGTCATTTAGCGGTAATGAAAATCCACTCAAGTTGATAATCGTAATTGAGGACCACCAATTCCATGTACCATACCATTGATAGATTTCAGGGAACAGAACTGTTGAGGTAGCAGCAGAACGATTCAAAGACATTAATGCTGCTCCTTTAATCTCTCCACCTGTATCATTCAGCTGGTTTACAATACCAACCAATGGAACATTACCGGTATTGTTCAAAATAGTAGCTACACCAACAAACTTCTCCCCCATAACACAATTATTATCTGTAGTTTGATCAGTTGAATAAAATGCATAAGTAGCAAAAGCTCTTTTCTTTCCAGCTTGAATATTTCTGGTTTCAGTACAAGGGGTACCAAAAACACCGTTAGGTGCATACTGTAAAGTAACGTCTGAATCAACATCACCCAAATTCTGGATAATTACAGAAGTCCAATAACCATAATTATTTTCGTTAACTAAACCAAAAAATGGATCCTCAGAACCACTACCAAAACCATTGTAAGCATAAAGTGGTGCATTGGTGCCATCTTCACCATACTCTACAACGGTTGCCGCAATACTTCCAGTAGATTCTAGCACAGCAGATAATACCGCGTTTGAGTGAGTTTCATCTTTGTTATTTATTGTTGTAGCCGCGCCCGGCTCTAAACCACTAATTGAAGATGTTGTCCCATCAGAATATGTAATAGTAACATCTACTGGTGAAGTACCAGTATTTTGAACCGAATAGTATGTGCTAAATCCCCAGTTTTCATCCATGAGCAAAGGCAAATACAAATTTGGTGATCCTGACGAAACGCCAACATAACTGGCATAGTTGATTGGATCGTCCAAGCTGTCTTTACCTATAATTACACTGTTTGCTGCTATCGGCACATCCGCAGATATGATCATTGAACCATCAAAACTTCCCGTAAGTCCTGGTAAGGTGGTATAAAACTTCGTTTCATAAGCAGCAATACTTTCAGTATTTGTCCCTGCTGTTGTTCCATCATTGTTGTAATATGTTAAGGTGACATTTCCACCAGTACTGGAAATATTAGTTATATTTACAGTAGACTCATATGATACAGGACCTGCTGCAAGAACAGGAATCGCTATTATTCCAACAACTATAAGGGCGGCAGTTAAGAAAATATATTTACGCATGGCTTTCTCCTTAAAATAAGTTTGGTTTTTGAAGACTGATCATAAGATAATCGAAAAATAGGGAAAAAACAATAACACTTTTGGGTAAATAATTACACTCGACCTAATTTAATAACAAAATAAATTTTTAAATTACTTTTCGGGCAGAAAATGAGAGATATGAATTTTTATTCAATCGTTCCACGATAATGAAATATGGAAGTATTAAAAACCGGAAAGGTAGTGATCCAATTATTGAAATAATAAATTTTTTCAATACTTCTGATTCAAAATTGACATCTAAACAAGATTGCATACTTATCATAAATGTACCATGTCGTCCTGTAAAACTGAATAACTCGACATCAGTAAAACCATGTGTTTCTAGCAACTGGCTAATAGTTCTTTGGGTAAAAACATGATAATGTCTAGGTACATCCCAACCCGCCCAATAGGAACCAAATAAAAATCTTTCCCAAGCGTCGGCATTAGGAATGTTGCCAATGAAATGACCGCCTGGTTTTAGAATCCGCAAAACTTCCTTCATTGCCATTAAAGGGTCATAAATATGTTCAAATACATCTATCATAGTAACGACATCAAAATAATGGTCAGGGAATTCAGCATCTTCTAATTGACCATAGAACACCTCTAAACCAAAACGGTTGCGAGCATACTCAGCTGCATTCAAATCTGGTTCTACTCCATAACAATCCCAACCATACCTTTGCATACCACTCAACAATATTCCAGTTGCACAACCTACATCTAAAATTCGACCTTGGGTATCTACATGTCTTAAAATCTGTTTGACCTTCCTCTCACGTGCTCTCCAACGGTCTAGATATCGAAATAAATTTGTTTCATCCTCTACTGCTTTCAAAAAACAAAGATAATTTTCAGGATAGTAAGGAACAATATCTTCTGGAAGCAGCTTTGGACTAATGGAAAATAATCCACAATTGGCACATTCCAATATATTAAATTCACCAGGTATTCCGTATAAGCGATCAAATCCTTCATATCTCAACAAAAATGATTGCTTACCACAGTTGATGCAATAAAAATCATCCTTAAATGAAATTGTATCATCCATATTTAATCTTTAATCACCTGATGATATAATTCTAGGACTTGATTTGTTCTAGTATTCCATGAATATCGTGTGTCATAAGATAATCTTCTGGCATTTTTACCAAAATACTGTCTTAATTTGGGGTCATTGTACATTTGATTAACGTTATTTGCGATTTCTTCTGGAGTAGGTTTACTTATTAAACCCACCTCTTCATCTTTAACGTAATTTACAATATCACCCACATCTGTTGTCACAACAGGTTTTCCAGCTGCCAGATAATAACTAAATTTCAATGGAAAACGACCTTGATTGGCATTAGTATCTCCTAAAGGAAGCCAGCATATATCACAGGCAGATAAGTAAAGCCCTAATTCATCTTGAGAGATGCATCCTGTTTGTTTAAGTTCTGGAAAAGAGGGTAAATGATAATTACTCCTTCCAATATGTAGTAATTTCATCTTAGGAATTTGTTGTCTAAGGATGGCAGCAGTTTTTGAAATTAAAATTACATCTCCAGGAAATAATGATCCAACATAACCCACCAAAAATTCTTCATTCGATATTAAAAGTGCTTGTCG
>JAEOUK010000016.1 GCA_016839385.1 Promethearchaeota archaeon | reverse complement strand
GTATACAAAGAAAAAAAGGTTTAAAAACACAAGAGAAGTAAAAAACTCGAAAGGACGTTGCCGCCATAGCTCAGTCCGGTGGAGCAATTGACTGTTAATCAATCGGTCGTAGGTTCGAATCCTACTGGCGGCGCCATCTCTATTCTTTAATTATATTCCTTGAAGACCAAGTCTTATTGATAATTCTCCACTTATTATCAATTTTCAATAATGATAAATAATCCATGCATTCATAGATTCTTTCACTATGTGTAACAACTAGCATAACTTTTGCCATTGCAGAATTGTGCCATGTGTCAATGGAAACAATGTTGATCTCTGCCTTTTTCTTGAATTCAGGATCTGGCTTTATTCTACATTTCTCTTCCCAGAAATCCATTGTTTTAAACCAGAACTCGTTTGATGGTGTTAGTCCTATATTTCGTGCTTGCCTCCAAAATGCTTCTTCAAGTAAATTGAACTTGCGATCATATAATCCTTCAATATAGAGATTGACTGTTCTCTCTATTGCTTGGACTTCAGAATTATTTATCATTTTAGGTACCTTCTACTTGAAACTTTAGTCTTTAATCCGTTCCACTTTGAAAATCACAGGCCTTATTCCATCTGGACAAGCTGAATAGATCATATCCTCTCCTGTCCAACCTTCAAATCCTCCGCCGCATCTCAATATGTTTACATTCTTGTATAAACCATACCACGCATGATGGCAGAAATCTTCTGGCATGTGACCTGTTTCATCAACAATGAATTCTCGACCAACATCTAACCAGCAAATTGATATGGGTCTCCCATCTGGTCGTATGAATTCTTCTCCTAAAATATCCTTTGGACTATACTTCTTTATTACAGTTAGTTTTACTTTTACCATTTTTTTCACCTTATTAATACACTTTTTCAGAAATTGTCATATCACTTATTATCTTCCATTCCCCATTTTCTTTTTTCCAAGAATAAACATATTCTCTCTCATAATTCATCATATTTTTTCCTAACTCATATACAGCAGAGTACTTCCCTCGTTCTACAATTTTATCTTTTAGAACATTATATTGCTCAGCCAAATATTCTTGTTCAATTATTTGACTGAAACCTGCAAAATTGCTTCTGAACTCTTCTTTACCTTCTATTGAATACCCATTAAGGAAAAGAAATTCGGAATTATCTGAATATACGCTTAAATAATCTTCAAGCTTTTTTGAGCAAATTGAAAGAAGGATTTTGTTTTTTCTCTCATCTAGATCTCGCTCAATTTCCTCCTGTACTATAGTATTATATTGTTGTTTTATTATGCTTTCCCAGTTCTCAAGTTGTTCATCATAAAACTCCTGTAGTTGTTCAGTAATAGCTATCTCTTCTGACTGTTTCTCTTTCTTATACAAAAATTTCATCACTTCAAATAAAGATTCAAAATATGTTCTGACTTCACTTACATAGTTTAATGATACAGCTGGGCCATGACCTGGTATGATTGTTTCAATTGGTAATTGTTCAATTTTCTTAAGAATATCTAGTGTCTGTTGATTTAATCCCAGTCTATAGAATTGCATTGAATATCCCAGGGCACCTCTCTCTCCTCTTTTTGGATCTATAGCAATATTATCCCCTATGATAGCTGTTTTTTCAGATGGAATGTAGACATAAGCAGAACATTTGGAATGTCCTCCTGTTACTCTGAAGATTACTTTCTCCCCTTCTCTACCAATTTGAAATTCTTTTTCTATAGGTTTTGTAGGCGGATAAAGTTCAGCACAGGAAAAATACTTCCAATGAATCTTCCTACTTTCAGGAATTTCTGTATCTTCTTTTTCAGCTTGATTCTTCCATTTCTCTACAAGTGTTTCACGTTTATCTTTTGTCAAATGATAATGTATGTCTACAAAGAACTGATTGTAATTGTTCTCAGCTGCAATTATTTCTATGTCCTTGAATGCAGAAATACCTCCATAATGGTCAAAATGATAATGAGTTATGAGTAAGTATGATGCTTTCTTTTTGAATCGCTGCTCCATTTCTCTGCGAAATTCTCTAGCAACATCATATCTTCTGCTTGTATCAACAAATATTAGGCTATCATCCATTTCGATACATATGAGATTAGCGTCATACTTGTTTTCTTGAATAATAATGCGACTGCTAATTTCTGAATATTTATTATTCATAATTACAAGCTCTTTTCTCTGACACTTAAAAAGATTTTTACCGTTAAAATTATTTTAACCGTAAATGTTATTAGTGTACAATTTATATAAAGTAACGTTGAAGAAGGCCATAGGTATCTTGTGATTTAAATGAATGAGGTAGAAAAAACTCAATTTGATCCTAGAAATAGGCAGATATTATATGATTTCTGGGATAGATTACCTCAGATTAAACTTGTTAAGGACGCAGAAAAAATCTACTATGCACATGCAGTACGAATTCTTATTATCAAATCTCTTGGAGAAGGTTTGAAAGATGAATTTAAAGAGGATAAAAGTGTAAGCGCCATTAGAAGAGCCTTAAATGCACAAGAAATATACCAAAGAGTTCAAGATTATAAGAAAGAAAAGAGACAGATAGACGGTGTTGATTGGAAAGGTTTTGAAGTAAGTTTAAACAATTTATATTTCCACATACAGAAGATGGAAGAAGCCCTGCTTATCCAAACTGTAGCCATATTGCGTGAAGGAAGGCACAATGTTTCATATTATGGACGAACAGCTCAAGTTTTAGTTTTTCGAGTTGATTATGAGGAATATGAGAAAATTAAGAATGCTTTTGGTGTTATGGCTGAAATCGCATCTCATAAAGATATTAATCTTGATTCTCAGAAGATTAATGATTTCTATCAAAGGTATATTTCTATTGGGCAAAACCATACAAAGAATCTTTTTGAACACTTAGCGCATTATGAGAAAATTCTAGAAACAACCGCAGTTGATCCTGGAGACATCCTTAATTTTCTTGAGTTACTCTATACAGTTAGCCCTGAATATATTGAATTACTTGGAGAAATTAGAGAATATCTTGGGTTAAAACTCTAATACTTTCTTTATTAGTGAAAGTTTTTATTTCTAACTTTAATTTGAAAATTGAAAATGCAAACAGAAATCCCCATCAACGTTCTTTGTATTTGGCAACCTAATGATGAACTGAAAGAGTATTTAATTCGAGGTTTAGAACAATATCCTCAAGTTAATCTCATTTTCCCAACTGATACTAACGAAGAAACTTTCTTACAATTAGCTCCTGATGCAGACATTATCATGGGTTGGAGACCTACAATGGAACTTCTACAAACAGCAACAAAAGCTAAACTATTCATTAACCCTGGAGCAGGAGTGCAACACCTTATTCCACTTTTCAGAGAGGTTACTAAAGAGAGATCTTTAACATTAGTTAATGGTCATGGTAACGCTTACAATACTGCTCAACACGCTGTTGCTATTTTACTTGCTCTAACAAACAAGGTTGTTTTACATCATAATTGGATGAAAGAAGGACATTGGAGGAAAGGAGATAATGAGGCTGCATCTATACCTTTACAGGGAAAAAACATAGGCTTTCTAGGTTATGGAGCAGTAAATAGAAATGTT
>JAEOUK010000481.1 GCA_016839385.1 Promethearchaeota archaeon | reverse complement strand
TTGAACTGAGAGGGATTGATTATGCAGAGGATATCGAAGAAGAATTTCAAGAAAAAACTGGAAAAACATTTTATCAAAGTACTGGACATTATCCTTCGCTCCTTTTTGTCCCTGCAAGATATAAATATTTCCTAGAAGAGTCAGAAAGAGATAATCGAATTACTTGTATTACTCAATATCTCCCGATGGACAGTTGGATTTTAGTAAAACTTGGTGGAGAGATTCATGCAAATGTAGTTAGTTCAGGAGAATCGGGATTCTTTGATTTAGAAACTAAACTATGGCATCCAGTTTGGGAAGATATCCTTGATTTACCAGATTATTTCTTTCCATGGCCTGTACTCCCTGGAGAGATAATCGGGACTGTATCTGAAGAAATCCAAAAAGAACTGGGATTCTCATCTGAAACCCAATTGGTAGCAGGAATTTCCGACACCCAGGCTGCATTACTTGGATGTCAAAGTGTCGAAGTTGGTTCAATTGGAGCAGTACTGGGATCTACAACACCAGTTCAAGCTGTGTCAGATAAGCTGTATATAGATCCTAATGAAAAAACATGGAGTGGTCTGTTTGCGTGTAAAAATTTGTTTGATTTTTATTATTTAGAAGCAAATACAGGGATAACTGGGCAGATTCTTAAATGGGCTGCGAACTTATTTTATTCCGAAGAAGAACATACTTTAGAAAAACGATTCCAAAAATTAGACCAATCATATATGAAATATGATCAATTTGAAGCTCAATCAACCATGGAACAAATAAATGAAAATTCGGTTTATTCATTACTTGGTCCAGCACCCTTAGCAAGTACCCAGACAGGTACTACTCCTGGTTTATTTCATTTTCAAAGCCCTGGCGGAGTAGAGGAGATAAACCTAACGAAAGAGGCATTTATTACTGCAATTTTTGATAATATTCAATTCGCAATCACTCAAAATATCGAGATCGCCGCTGAATTTACACAAATTTTAGACCCTAAGTATGCAATTTTAGGGGGAATCACCCGTAATTCCGTTCTTTTACAGAGATTTTCAGATATATTTCAAAAACCAATTATTACATCAAATAGTTATGAAGCAACCATCCAAGGAATGTTAGTTATATGTGATGTTGCAGAGGGAAAAATTAATTCAATATCAGACCTTATATTACAAAATCAAGAACAAAAACAATTAAGAATTATTCAACCACGAGTATCTATGAAAGAAAAAATGGCAATTAGATATCAAACTTGGCAGAAATTATTCAAACAATTCAGTGAATAGTTCATTTTTTCTTAATAAATTTAGTCAAATTGCTTCCTTTCTTCCAGTACCATCTAAATAGATCTCTAATCCAATCTATGAAGGATTCAGTATTATCTTGAAGGCATTGACTATAATCAATTTTACCATCTTTACACAGAAAAAGTATAGCACCCTTTTCCGTCGCAAGTAAAGAAATATCAACTTTATCTAACACTCTTACATTCTGAAAGGCATCCATCTTTTCATAAACATCATGATGATCTTGAAACTTTTTTCCAACTTCAGCAGAATCCTTTAACATTGAAAAATCAATAATTGTCTTAATTTCTATTTTTTGATTATTTAGTTTTCTTTCGATTATAGGTAATATAGAATCTTGAAATTGCTCTGAGATTGCTAATATAAACTTTTCTGAACCTTTAACTAGATCCGCCCAAAGTTGGATATTCTCCATTGTTTTATCATTATATTTTACATTTTTCAAATTTCCAAGACGTAAAATCAAATTAATAGGAATAGAATTAATTTCATGAGAATTGAAAAAATCCTTGTTGTTAATCGAAGTCTGAAGAATATTTAACACTTCATAACAAATTATTCCAATGCTAGTAATTTGGTATTTCCCATCAAGAGTTTTTCGAATTAGATCTTTTTTAAGCAGTCGTTTAATATTTCGAGAAATTTCCGGGCCTGGAATGTCCAATTCTTTTTCCAATTCGCTATGTCTCTTTTCATTTCGAAAAATACTCTTGAATACGTCAAACCGTCCTTTATTTGTAAATTCTATAAGGAATTCATCAATCTCCAATTTTACCAAATCTTCTTAGAATAATTAAATATATACTAATCTTTATGATATATAATGGTTTTTAAGGCGTTATAAATGATTCTAAGTAAGCTTTTATAAGAAATAACACTATTACTAAATTAATCTATGTTTTTCGTGTACTAGAGTTAATGGGATATTTTCATATCAAATAAATAAGTTAAACAATAGAATTTTTGATTAGTATGTCAAAAGCTGTCCATGCCTTAGATATTCGAAATCTTTCTAAAACCTATATTTCTGGAATAGTAAAAGTAGAAGCTTTAAAAAATATAAACCTCCAAGTTAGACCTAAAGAGCGATTAGTTATTCTTGGTCCGTCTGGCGCAGGAAAAACAACATTATTAAACCTTCTTGGCGGAATTTCCACTCCGGATGATAATGAAGGAACTTTAAGTGTTTTTGGTACGGAAATCCAGAACTATAATATGAAAGAAATGTGCAAATACCGAAAAGATCGAATTGGCTTTGTTTTTCAATTTTATAACCTTTTTCCCGCGTTAACCGCAATCGAAAATGTTGTGGTAGCCATTGAATTATTAAATAAAGATAAAAAATTGCATCTATTTGACGTAGCTACAAAATATTTAGAAATGGTAGGTTTAGGCCAAAGATTACACCATTATCCATATCAGCTTAGCGGAGGAGAACAACAAAGGGTTGCTATTGCTAGAGCCTTAGCGAAAATCCCCTTCATTGGAAAAGAATTTATTTTACTTTGTGATGAACCTACTGGTAATTTAGATACAGATACAGGCGAAAGGATTATCGATCTCATTAAAAATATTAATGAACAAGAAGGTGTCACCGTGGTAATGGTTACACACAATCCTAAAATCGCGAAGAAGTTTGCAACTAAAGTCATTCATATAAAAAATGGGCAAATAGAAAAGGAATATAACGGTAATAATGAAGGTCTTTAATCTTAAAGCATACCGGGATTTAAAGGATTTTGGATGGCGTAGCGTGCTTATAATTTTTATTTTGTTTTTGTCTATAGGAGGTAGCTTAGGGTTCATTTATGTATTGCTCGCTAGTGACCCTTGGTTAGAATCCTATTTTGATGATGTAAATCATCCCGATTATGTCTATCAGTTAGAAGATAGTACTTGGATAAATCAGGCTCAATTAGACGGTTTCGATGACCTCAATGAAATCAATGACTATACCGGGAGACTATTTTGGAGGTCATCCTTGAAGTTGAAAGGGGTGGATGAGGTTAAATACATCCTTCTCGTTGGTTTAGATCCCTCAATTGACCATCCCAAGGTATTTGATTATTCACTTAAATCCGGAAAAAACTTTAATGACAATGGAAATAACCTAAGTGTGGTTATAGATAAGGATTTTGCAGATCGGAATGATTTGAAAAAAGGAGATAAGATGAAATT
>JAEOUK010000480.1 GCA_016839385.1 Promethearchaeota archaeon | reverse complement strand
AGATAAAACTTCACAAGAACCTAGAATTATGATGTCTCTTCTTTTAATATGAAACGCACCGCAAACTAATGGCAAAATTCCGAAGATCAAAGTAAGTTGGGTAAGATCTGAGCCAACAGAATCTCCTACATCAATATCCCCATGACCCAAAGAACAAGAGATTATCGAATTAAAAATTTCAGATATATCAGTGCCTATCGATACTAATGTTACTCCAATTATTAACGGTGATATTCCTAAAGCCGTAGCGAGCATTGCTGAGTGCTTTACAGCATATTTACTTGAAAAGATTATAAGAGTAATACCCCCTACAAGAATGAATATAGCTAAGATTAGATCCATCATTGAATTCTATCCTCTTTAAAAATTTAGTACAACTAAACGGATTCCAAAAAACAAGTTTTCAGATTATGTTGCAATCTGAATAATTATTTACTAAATATTTATATTTTACGAATGAAATTAAAAATTGTAAAATTTTCCAATATCCTTATATTTGTAAGTTGCATATGTCCAAGTACGTATCTTGCGTAAGTATCGTGAGTACATTTTCCATGTCCATTTCAATTTTGCTTGAGATTGATAGATTTCTAACCAGTCAATTAAAATTTTAGCTGTATCTTCATCGATCGTAAAATTAAACTGCTTTTCTTTTGAATCTTCTTTAAATTTTCCATAGGTAGCAATAAAATAAACAAAATATTCAATATTTGTTAAATTAAGTTCTATAGAAGCACCTATTGCGATATCATGAGTAGCTTGATGATCAACATGACGATTGTGAGTGCTTGGTAAAACAATTCTGTCAGCATCTTTAATTAATGGCATTGCTTTTTTAATCCCTTCATGTACATATTTTTGACCTTCAGCGTCGTGGAAGTAAAATAAGCGGTGATTTTCCAAAGGAAGTCCTAGAAATTTTATTGCTTGCTTGGCTTCGTTGATTCTCATTTCGGCAACATCATCCTCTGTCATTTTAGCAACATCTTCCGAAAAAAGGTCATCGCTGGCTCTATAACAAGCCCTTCCATCTGTAACCGTTACCACATGAATATCGTGCTCATTCTTTTCTATCCATTCTAATAGAATTGGTCCTGGACCAAATAATAAATCGTCAGGATGAGGTTCAAAAATTACTATCTTCATTTTTTTAAGTATTATATAATAGATTAACTAAATACATATTAAAAAATACAAAAAATTTTTGTTTTGACAATAAAAATTAGGTAAGTGAAATTATATGACCGAAAAGAAAAAAAGAGAAGTACGTGAGAACTCCATTCCAATAATGATAAGTTATGGTGGGACTCAAACGTTCGCGCAATGGATAACTGGTGCTTTTGGCCTTTACGTTTTCTTTTTTTACGAAGTAGAAATTGGTTTAAATGTTGGAATCGCTGCTACTGCGTTAGTAATATATTCCATCTGGAATGCTGTGAACGATCCTCTTGTTGGATACATAATGGAGCGGATTAACTTGCCGTGGGAAAAAAGATGGGGAAAACGCTTTCCATGGGTTTTTCTAGGCGCAATTCCTTGGCTTTTCTCATATCTAGCAATTTTTTTCGTTCCGTTGAATTGGCACCCAGTAAATGATCAGTGGTTAATCTTTGCTTGGTTTGTAGTTACGCTTATTCTTTATGACACATTATTTACTTTATGGAATGTGAATGCCACCGCACAGTATCCTGATAAATTTAAGGGTAACTCTGAACGCAGACTAGCAACAGGTATAGGAACATTAATGGGAATGATAGGGATTGCTGTGGGCTCAATCGTTCCTCCAATGTTTATAAGAACCAATGTTCCAGAGACTTATCGTACTATGGCTTGGGCTGGTGTTGGGATCGGATTAATTTTGTTTTTCCTAATGTTACCAGGTACAAGAGAAAACCCAAAAATGAGAGCTAGATACCAAGAATACAAGGAAGTCGCAAAAGATTTAGAACATGAACCATTCTTTAAAACAGCTAAAAAAGCTATTACAGATCGACGCTTTATGGTAAAGGTAATTTATTTCTTCGGATATCAAGCTGCAGTTGTGTTACTCTCAGCTTCTGGACCCTACATGATAACTTATGTAATTCAAGGAGATGCTAGTACTTTAGGGATCTTAATGGCATTTATGCTAATAGGTGCTCTTGTTTCTATGCCGATTTGGACGATTATAGGTCAAAAAGTAAATAATAATAAAAAAATGAGCTTAGTAGCCGGAATCGTAATGGTTCTAACCTTTTTGCCGATGTTTTTTGTTAATGAATATCTGTTTTTTATGATCGCTCTATTTTTATTTGGGATAGGACTGGGAGGGCAATGGTTTATGGATCCTCCTACAATGGGAGATGTTCTTGATGATGTCGCAATCAGATCAGGAAAAAGAGAAGCTGCGATTTATTATGGTTATCAAGCTTTTTTTATTAGGTTAAGTGGCTCATTTCAAGCACTGATTTTCGCAATGGTACACATATTAACAGGCTTTCCCGCAGGAGTGACGAGTTACGCAGATTTATTAATTCAAAGCCCAACTCCCGAGTTAGCTTTATTAGGTATTAGAATGCATACAGCTCTTATCCCCGCTATCTTAGTACTTATAACAATTTTCATCTTTTGGAAATGGTATGACTTAACACCAGAAAAAGTCGCGGCAAATAAAGAAAAACTAAAAGAACTTGGGTTATAACCTATAATTAATTTTTTTTTTTTCAAAATTTTCAATCTATATCGAATTAAAGGTT
>JAEOUK010000089.1 GCA_016839385.1 Promethearchaeota archaeon | reverse complement strand
ATACAGGTTTGAATGTTGATATTGATCTAGTGAAAAAAGCACTAGCTTTGAAAGATAAATTACCTGAGGAACAGAAAACTGGTGCAGATTGGGGATCTATTAAAGATGTTGCCGAACAAGAGATGGATAGTAAAGAATTCAAAGAAATAAGAAAAGTTAAGAAATTGATAAGTTTTCTAATGAATCAACAATAATTATTCATTTGATAGGCAATAACTTGTGGTTGGTACTTGAGGATACGCCATAGAGAGATGTGCTACATCTAGTCGATATAGCGGATCTTGCATAAGGCAAACTCGCCGATCAATTGCAGGAATCGTAGACATGTATATCCGAATTTCTCCTTCACACGTTACAATAAGTTCTTCACGCCAATCTCCAAAAATGTCAGCCCAAATATTTTGATTGTCTGGAATATTGTCCATAATGGTATTATTTGTTGGGTAATCAAAAATACGTCCGTTAATCAATAATTCTCTTTGAAGATCTTCATCCCAATATACTGCGATAGGACTAAGCGTGTTTTTCAGCTCAAATAATAATGATGTTTCATCCCCTAGTAGTATTCCATCTGAAGAATGTAACCAAATTTTGGATTTATCATCCTCTCCACTATAACATTCCATTCCAGGATGATTTGGGTCGATATCTGATACTAAACCCCGGGAATGCACATGAATAGTGGTTTCATTTGACCCCCATATTACTTCCCCATTAGCTGCATCCAATAAAGCGTATCCATTTTTGTATTCCCGAAATGGAGCTAGTTTTCCTTCTATTCCCACATAAACTTCTAATCCTGGCCTGTTTGGATCAATATCTCCTACATAAGCATGATCAGGATGCCCTAATTTCGAATTCCATAATCCTATTCCAGTCTGATCGATTGCACATGCTCCAAGTACAATTTCATCACAAAAATCTCCATCAATGTCAGCTGTATGTAAAAAATGTGCTCCTTGACTATCATATCCTTTCCATCCACTTTCATGTCTGGAATTCCATTCCCATACTTCATTCAAATTGCTTCCATCAAAATTAAAGGTATAAATTTCCATTTTTGCATAAGTTCCTCTCTCAATTAATAGAGATGGATTGACCACATCTAAATATACTACCCCCATCTGGTTTCTTGAATTAAAACTATACAATTGTCTCGATCTAGGAATCCAATCTGTTCGTGATAATAATTCACCTGTTCTTCCATCCCAGATAGAGAGATATTCTGGACCTTTTTTAACCCGCCCATAAACATTTCGATAATCTGTGCTTAAATCCCCCGTTTTAACTGCTATCTCTGCAAAACCATCACAATTCAAATCATACACAATAAAGGGACTATACCAAATACCTTGTTCAATATTCCACCCTATATCGTTCGTCCATAAGTGCTGCCAATTAGTTCCATTTGAAAAATTTGAACCGTATGCTTCAATTTTATATGTTCCTGGGCTTGGTATCCATCCACGATTAGGATTAAATGGTCGATTCAACGGATCTAACGATTCACTTGGTGTTTTCAAAATGAAATCATAGGTGCCATCACTATCCAAATCTGCAATTCCCATGCGACTGGCTGAATAATTTCCCATTAAAGGAATGGAGATATAAGGTTGACCATAAACATTCATTACTGAAATCCATTTGGAATCCTGTTCTTCTATACTTTCATTAACAGGTCGAATGAAATATTGAGCTCCTACAATATGGGTTGAATTATTTACGATATAATCAGTTGTATGATTTATTAAGAAGGTGTTTAACTTTATAGGTAATCCAGGAGGAACACATTGATATATATTAAATCCAATATCTGGTGGATCTGAGTTCAATAATCGCCACGATATGTATATATCCCCGTTATCATCATATAATGCCATCAATCCTCGATCTAATTCTTCCATTATCCTACTACCTCCTGCAAAAGAAATCGGTGTAGAAAAATCGGTGTAGGAGAACGTCAAACGATAAATTCCATATCCATAAAAATAAGATGAAGTAAGAATAATCCCAAGAATCAAAATCATCTTGAGTGATTTTATTCGTTTTTGACGTTTGTCTGACTTTCTTTTTTTCCTCATTCAGTTCATCAACTAAAACAATGGATTAAATACTAAACCGGTAAGTAATTTTGGATCAAACCAAGTGGATTTTGGAGGCATAACTCCTTTCTGGTCTGCTACAATTTCGATGTCTATCATAGAAACTGGATATAACGAAAAGAAAATAGCGTTGCCTTTCTCCGAAACATACTTACTCATTTCTTCTGATTCCTCAGTTTTTAAACCACCAACGAAGAATATGTTGTCGCTTTTTCGAATGTCCTTAATACCCAAAATTGGATCTAAAATATGATTTTGTAGTATCGAAACATCCAACTCATCAATGAAATTCGAAAACTCTATCTGTTTTGGTGAAAGTTCATACCATGTATTTCCCATATACATACCAATATCGTGTTTCCCTTTTGGAACAAATTCTCCGTCAATTACTACAATAGAGAAATCTTTTTCCAACTTTTTCAAAAATTCATTTGGTTCCATAGGGAGTTTTCGAATTACT
>JAEOUK010000479.1 GCA_016839385.1 Promethearchaeota archaeon | reverse complement strand
TACTTTTCTTAATCTGATGGGAAATTTGCAAATGATTTATTCTGCAAACCGAAAACTAGTCCAGAACATATCCCATGATTATGGAAAAACATGGAAAAAAGATGATAGGATTCTGGAAAAGGAATCCAGTTGGATAGTGCAAAATCCACCCATATTTATTGAGATGGGGCGAGTAGTTATGCCAGTTTATGATACAGCTTCGGGAAGAAGCTTTGCATTTATTAGTGATAATACAGGAAAAACATGGTTTCCCTCAGTGTTTATTGAACCAGATGAAGAAATGTTAGATAATTTTGCACCTGAAGATATTTTCACATGGAAAATGCAATCTCCAACATTTATTCAAGCAGGAGAAAGAAAAATTATAGGTATTATGCTATCTCAGAATAGTAAATTCCTGTTGCAAGCAGAATCGAATGATTTTGGAGAGACATGGAGCAATGCACTGGAAATAGAAATTTCGTCCGGAAAAGGAACAATAGCATCAATCCGACTTCGTAATAGCTATGGGGATTTTATTCCAGATGTTGTATTAGTATACAATCACCAAAGAGAAAATAGTAAATTTTTATTGAATATTGCCCTTTCCAAAAATATCGGAGAATCTTGGGAAGATTTCATTGAAATTGATGAATTAAAGAGCCCATCTAATAACATCGGAGTCATTCAAACTAATGATAACAAATTGCATATAGTATACACATCAAAACAAGAAATTCATCATATAGTTATAAATGATGTTGTAAAATACTGAAAGAAATTTGATATTTTGAAATGAATAGCTTATACGAGTTTAGCAATTCTTTCGCATGCACGACGGCAATCCAAGAAAACTAAACCCAATTTTATATCTTTGGTAGTTTCTACAGTGAGTACTGCATTCATACCAGCACTCATTACGAGCACATACCCCCGTTGACCACGGACATACACTTGCTCTAAAGTACCTTTATCTAGTTCATGGCCTGCTCTTTCCCCGAGACTAAGCAAAGCTGCGGTCATCGCTGCAATTCTTGTCTCATCTACATCGGGTCTTAAGGCACTTGCAATTGGGAGACCTTCAGGTGAAACTATTGCTGCACCCTTTATCTCGGCGATGGAGGATAGCAGATCCCGGAGAATTTTGTCTAATGAATCTTCCTTGCTCATAATTCAGAACCTTTTTGTTTAGTCTAATTTTTGCCCTTTATTCTAAATATAATACTTTAATATAATATCTTTCTGCTTTAAGGCTTTTTAACAATTCCGTTTTTAAGGATGTGTTGATCCATCTCTAATGTTGGGATAGATCGTATAGTGATAAGAATTGCCCACTAATTACATCAACTATTTTACTTTATTGAACCAATTTGTGGATATAAAATTATGCCACCTTTATATAAGAAAGAGGGTGAAATATGATATTTCCTAGGTATTACATAACTGAGACGATTTTGTCTTGGAAGTTGGAAAAATTAAAAAGAAATGGAGTTTTTTGAACAATCACAACTTATTCCTTGGTTTGAGCAAATTTGTATCATCAATATACCATTCAGCATATTGTGGAGATTGCACCCGACTTATTCGGGCTCCCAAAGGAAGAATCCGCCTATGAGATCTTAAGTAGACAATATCACGGGTTATTAGATCCCGAATTAGGCTTTATAATAGCCATCTGTGATATCATTGATGTCGGTCCAGGAAAAATTATCCATGGATCTGGAGGAACTTTCCACCCAGTTACATTTACAGTGTTAACCTACACACCGATGATGCATGAAGTCGTCGAAGGAGAAGTTGTAGAACTAGTAGACTTTGGAGCATTCATCAGGTTAGGTCCAAGTGATGGACTTTGTCACATAACACAGATTTCCCAAGATAAATTAAACTTTGAGAATGTTAATGCTCGATTTACCAGTGCAGAAACTGGAAGATCATTAGAAGTAGGAGATTTAGTGCGATCTCGAGTAATTGTTGTATCCGTAGGTAGTGGTCGATCTGGAAAGATTGGTTTAACCATGAGACAACCTTTCTTAGGAAAAATTGATTACATTCAAGATGAACTTGATGAAATTTATAAAGCGGCATTAGAAGGAACTACTCCTAAAGAGAAGAAAGAAAAAGAAAAGAAATAGGGGTTAATAATAAAAAATGTCACGTGATAAAGAAAGAGCTTGCAGGACCTGTCATCTGATTACACGAAAAAATATCTGTCCGCAATGCAAAACCCATACTCTTAGCGAAAAATATGATGGAATTTGCATTATATTGGATCCGGAGAATTCCGAACTAGCAAAGAAAATGTCAATTACTGTTGCTGGAAAGTACGCACTGAGGGTACGATAACCTTACTTTTTTATCCTAACAAAAATATATTGTGTTCGAATGAACCCAAATATTTCGTATAAAGTTACTCCTTTTGCTCGAAAATTACTTGCGAAACCAATCGGTATTTTGTTTGAGGGACCGATAGATCAAAAT
>JAEOUK010000478.1 GCA_016839385.1 Promethearchaeota archaeon | reverse complement strand
GCTAAGGCATTAACTTCAATAGTACCGTTTCAGGAAGCGATTGAGCATATTAAATCATATACAAAATTTATCCATGAGAGACCCAATCCCCGAAGAAAGAAATTCGATAAATTATCCGAATTTCGAGAGTGGTTGGAACCATTATGTGAAAACACACATGAATTTACCAGTGAAATTGAGGAAGATGATTCTGAATATCGATTTTATGTTACAAAATGTTGGTGGGCTCAAGCATTACAAAAGTATAATGAACCGGAAATATTTACTGCTATGATATGTTACGGAGATTTCAGTTCTGCTAATCAATATAATGAAAATTTTGTTTTAACTAGAAAAAAAACTCGCATGGGGGACGAATGTTGTGATTTTTGCTATCATGATAAAAGGAAAAAAACTGAAATTACCCACATGAGTAAGAATATGGGGGATCTTAAGAAAAAGTAATTAGATTTTTATCCTCATTTTATTTAAACAGTGGTATGGGAGTATACAAAGGAAGAATTGTAGGAAAAATTATTTCGAAAGAAGAAAGAATAGGAACAAGATCAGCAGGACCGGAATATTATTTAAAAGCTGAAGGAAATTATTCTCATTGGGGAGATATTCATCTCAGAAAGAAGACATTGATATGGCAATCTGATCCTATTTTACACAAATTCATTGGAAAACAAGTAGAAATATATGCAGAAATCATTGAAACCAAAGATAAAATAACAATTGAATACATTGAGATAAAAAAAATAAGTTGATTGATCGGTCTCTTTGTTCTAAGAGGAAGCTTCTAGACTTTTAAAACACCAATCCGCATCATGGCAGAAGAACATTAACCATTGTCTCAGATCATGGAAAAATCTAGTTGCAGGGGCTCCATCAATAATGCTATGATCCATCGCAAGTGTTAATCCTAACATTTTTCTAGGAACAACTTTCCCATCAATTGTGAAGGGGAGGTTGTCCATACCCCCAACTCCTAAACTTAGTGCATGTGGAGTAATATGGATCATTTTACCCATTCCAGTGCCGAACATACCAACAGCAGTGACATTTACGGTTCCCATAGCATTCTTTTTTAATTGAGGATTATTAAACATCCATCGAAGGAGTAAATGTCGAATAAAACGAGGAAATTTGGGTAATCGTTTCACAATCCATTTAATCCATCCTTTCTTGCCTTTTGTACTGGTTGCCGTTACGGTTTTTACTTTTTGAGCTTCTCTGAGTTCTTCACTTATCTGTTTTAGTGTTTTCTCGTTTGCTTTTCGGAATGTGTAACTTACTGGTCGTTTTGATCCATCTGGGAATTCTCTTTCAATATTAGTCATCACATCAACATCTTGAAAAGTAAATATCTCTTTCCTCTTCCGCATTAAAGAATTCATAGGATATTTATGTAATGCAACAACTCTTGCAAATACAGTAATAATAAATGCAGTAAAGCTAACAGGTTCTCCAGTTTTTTGCTTATGTTCTTTTAATTTGCGTAATGCATCGGTTACATCTGCTTCTGCAAATGCCCATATTGTGTTCTTGTCTCTGCCGAAATCTGTAAATTCATGTAATAGACGTGCAAGATCTGAAACTTTTTTCACCGAATAGCCACGAGGATCGTCAATAATTAGTTCTTTAGTACTATTAAGTTCTAGATATCGTTTCTTTGTTCGCTTATCTGCTTCTTCTGATTGTTCAACGTGTACGATTTCCGTCTCGACCAATAGCTTCACCAAATTGATATTGTTAGATCTACATTAAAAAATCATAATTTAAAAACCATAAGATGAAAAATATAAAGTAGGATCAAGCAATTCTCTGATATTTATTTGGATAATTCACTAGTTTCTTTAATATGATGCTTGTAATTGCAAGCCCAATAGTTCAATAGATATTTAACAATAATGTCTGGACAATTCTGTAGAGAAATATGCGTTTATATACAAAAAAGAGGTCATGATATCATGATGGCACAAGATCCCTACTTTCTTGAAGAGAAGAAAAATATTAAAGATATTTTGGATGAAAATGAAAATCTGGTTTATCTGGTTGGTGCGGGAGTGTCAATCAATGCACCGTCTAATTTACCTTCTGCCAGAACAATTAGTAAATCCATTTTAGAACAGATTATCCCAGAAAAATATGTGGAGTTTGTCTCAAATCATGAAGGTTTGCGATATGAGGAAATAATTGAGCATATAAAAACCTATTTTGACTCGAGTCTTGGATTTATGGAGTACTTTAACCTTTGTAGAGCTCCAAATCTCATTCATTTCTACTTAGCGCATGCAATTTTAGCTAAATCCGGTGTAATCACTACCAATTTTGACTACCTTATTGAATGGGCACTCCATGATATTTTAAACGAATTTACCCGGGAAAAAATTAAGTTAGTTATTACTAAAGAAGATTTTGATAGTATTCAAAGCGTTCAAAACGATATAAATGAAGGATATTTACCTTTATTCAAGATACATGGAAGTTTTCAAAATTTAGCAACAAAAGCTGATACTCGAGAGACATTGGTAACTACGACATCTGCTTTAGCTGCAGAAAAAGGAGAAGGAGAGATTCTCGGTTTGGAATCTTTCAAACAACGAATTTTAGAACCATTCTTAAAGGACAAAACTCTCATAGTTATGGGATATTCCGGAAGTGATGACTTTGATATTAGTCCATTCTTAAACAAAGTGAAAGGAATTAAGCGATTAGTATGGATCGACCATATTCAGAAAAGCGTTGAAAATAAACTTTCATCAGATATAACAACTAAAATTATGCAAAAAATTGAAGACAAGTTCAAATTGGAGATATTTGTTCGTAACAAAAATATTCCTAAATCAGACCGGGTTCTGACAGAAATCTGTTCAAAGACTGATTTTGAAATAATCAAAATTGAAATGAATACGTTACAGATGGTTGAAACTCTCTTATTTCCTCTATTATTTCCTAATGTAGATATCAGTAAATTGCCATTTGTACAGAATCCAGAGCCTATTCCAGAAATAAAACATTGGATCGCACCATTATTCAAACGGGATGATGATTTTTCGAAATATTATATTGTTCAAACTATATTCAAGCACATTGGAGAATCTCAAAAGGGTGTAGAAGCAGGTTTAGTTGCATTAGATCTTTTAAAAGAAAATCCTGATGAGAACAGGGAATTGACTATATGTATTACTTTAGGATTGTTTTATGATAGATTGAACCAACAAACTAAATCCCTTGAATTTAATAAACGTGCGGAAAAACTTGCGATTAAACTGGGAGAAAAAGGATCCCTTGGAACCATTTACAATAATCTTGGAGCATTATATCATGATCAGAACAAATTTGATAAAGCTATAGAATATTATGAGAAAGCCTTTGTCTTGGATGAACGAACTGGTAGAAGAAATTCTATGGGAATTGTAACTTTAAATATTTCTAAAATTCACAATATCAAAGGAGAATATGAGAAAGCTTTAGAAAATTGCCGTGAGGCTATGGAATTATTCGATGAACAACAGAATTTGAGAGGAAAAGGAGAATGCTTCAAAATGTACTCAGCAATTTATATGAACATGGGTGATTTTGAAAAATCCCTCAAGTTTGGACAAGATTCTCTGATAATCGCTCAAAATTTAGGTGATGTTGATTTAGTTGCTCAATTAGAAAACAAAATTGGCATGATTTATGTAAAAATGAGAAATCCTAGGATGGCGTTAATGCATTTCAAACAATCGATTGATATGTATGATAAATTTGGTGAAGATAAAGCAATAATAGACCCATTATATAACTTAGGAAGTATCTTGATGATATCAAAATTCTATAATGAAGCTGCGGAATTCCTAGTTAGAGCTTATGAGCTAGCAAGAGAATGGGACTTTTCGGAAAAAGTGGCTAACTCTGCATTTAATCTTGCCAAGGTTGCAATTGGATTAGAATATTGGGATGTAGCACTTCAATACGCAAAATGCGCTGAAGAAGATTATACACGAATAAACTTGGAAAATCGATTTCAAATACAAATTGAAAATGCAAAAAAAATGATTAAGGAATTAGAAGAAAAAGTGCCAAAAATGTAGATAGTCACATTATCTACTCTTCAGATTTCTGTTGTTCTGCTGATTTTCTTTCTTTCCGTTCTTTCTTTTTACGTTCTCTTTCTTGCTGTTTCATGAAAATTGTTAACCTACTTCGTGGTTCTCCTGAGGCAAAGGAAACATTAAAAGATTTTTCCTCACCGCGAAAACCTTCTTCACTGGAAAATGTAGCGAGATTAATGAGATTCTTGCATCTCGCAATAGCACCTTCATCATTCATAATCATTTTTCGAGCAATTCGAGCGATTTTAGCATCAAACTCATCCAATGGGAAAGATGCATTAGCCAGTCCAATCCTAACGGCTTCTTCAGCACCTACGGCTCTAGCATTGAAGATCATCTCTTTCGCACGATTCGAACCTACAAGACGCACAAGCCTTTGCGTACCACCAGCTCCAGGTGTTATTCCAAAACTTGTTTCAAGTAGCCCCAATTTTGCATTATCTGCTACATAAATCATATCACAACATAAAGAGAGTTCTAATCCTGCGGTAAAACAGAATCCTTTAACCGCAGCGATAACGGGAGTTTTAAATTCTTGTAATTTTCCGAAGATTTCATGGCTTCGAATTGAAACTTGTTCAGCCTCCTCCCCTGAAATGCGTGCAAACCACTCAATGTCAGCCCCTGCTGAGAAATTACTAGTCGTGCTACCTAATATTAGAATGCGTAAATCCTCTTTTTTCATTAATGAATCAAGAATCTCGCCTAATTCTAAAGCCATTTCTTCATTAAACGCATTAGTTTTTTCGGGACGATTTAATTTTAACCAATAAATACCCATTTGAGCGTCGTTACTAGTGTCTTCAAGGATCCAATATTTGTATTCTGTCATGCTAACTTAGCATTCTACCTCTCTGATTATTAATTTTTCCTTAACACCATTGAGAAAAAGAAAATTAATGAGAAGTCATACTTATGTCAAACTTGCAAGTGGATAGTTCCCATAATTTTTTACTGTATCGATCATCCACTTCAATCGTTCTACAGACATTAAGGGATGAAAATTCGAGGGTGATACAATTCCACCACCATTTGGACCAAGGGCATCAATAGCTACCCTTGTGGCATTAACTACTTCGTCTTTAGTTCCTTTTACTAGTATATATCGGGTATCAATATTTCCAGAAAGACAGATTTTATCACCAATTTTTCTTTTTACATATTTTGGATCCACTAATGGAGGTTCTAAACACTGTAATCCATCAAATCTGCATTCAACAATGAAATCTAGGAGACTGGTTATGTCACCATCTGTATGAAATATAATTTTTCCTCCCCATTCATGAACCATGTCTACGACCTCCTGATAGCGAGGTAATACATATTTTTTAAGGTATTTTGGATGCATCATTGGACCACCAGAATAAGCTATATCTCCCGCTTCAAGAAACACTTTTGCTCCGCAGTCGTTAAATGCTTTAAACAACGTTTTTACATAATCTGTCGTATAGCGAAATCTCTCTTTGATTAATTCAGGATCGGTTCGTAGTGCACGAGCGAAATTTGTCATTCCCATGCCTTGCCAGACAGGTGGAAACACAGAAGTTAACGAATCCTGTGCGATTATACAAATTTCATCAATAATATCTTTACATTGCCGTAAAATTCCTTTGAAAAATCTTTTTGCTCGTTTATATTCCTTTTCTAAATCATATCTCGGATAGGTTTCCCAATCCTTCCGATTTTTGATATATCCCCCGTAATAATCGGGATAGGGATTTCCATCAATATTTCGTACAAAATGTCGTTTTCCGAAAAAGTCTGTTATCTGATCATTTTCTTCCCAGATAAAAGGGATGTATTGTATACCTACTGCATCAAAACCGATTTTATGACCAGCACGGATTGCTTTGGAATTATAACTAATTTGAATACTATCTATCATTTGATTTAATTTGGCAACATAACTATCTGGATAATGTTCCTTTAATTCATTGATTATGTCATATGCAGAATGTTTTGGTTTACCTAAAATTTGGTCTGCAACATTTCCATCTATATTAAATGCATGTATAGGCATGCGATCTGGAATCCTTAATGATAGAGCTGTCCAAACTCGTTCAAAACTGCGATTAATATTAATCTCCCTTCATAAAGATCTCAAAATACTGTTAACATATTCTATATATAAAATATTCTAATCAAAATGAAGTATTATCTTAATTATTGGAAATTTAAAAAAAAAAGATGAATGTTATTCTTACCATGAAATCTCACACCAATACGCAGGATGATCCGTTTGGGATTCAGGTGCTGGTATATACCATGCATCTTCGACTGTGAAAATAGAATCAGAGATGAATATATGATCGATGCTTTCAAGCATAGTTACACCATTCCCAATTCCTGTAGGCCAGCGTGTTCTCCAAGTGTCTAAGTATGTGCCGTTTACTAATGCATAATAGGTAGTATCCTCCCGCCAGTTAAAATCACCCAACAAGATTACATTTTCCAAAGGAGCTGCCAAACCCAACATACCCATTGTATGAGCAAGTTTTGATGCTCCTGAACCTGCAGGGTGATTTACAAACACATTGAATACCGTAGAACCAACTACTACTTCACTGAAAACACTACCTATTTCATCCTCATCTCCGAAAGAATACCATGAATAGAAGTTTCGGATAGGATAGCGACTCAATATAGCGCATCCGTATGTTTGCATAACCGATTTTGGACCATAATATACATAATAATTCAATTTTTCTGCAAAATATCCTACAACATCAGTATTCCCTGTATTGATTTTGGCAGTATCAGATTCTTGCAAACCTATAATATCCGGGTCAATTTCAAGTATTAAAGCTAATTGAGAATCGAAATTCTTATCTCCCGTTTCATTCACACCTTGTTGAATATTAAAAGTCATTATTTTAAGGGTTGTAACACCTGAGCCATCATTTAATTCTGGTTTTGGAAGTGTAATAAAGGCAAAAAGACCACTTACAACCACCGCAATCAAAAATATTGAAGATACTACAGTTTTGGATATTTTCTCAGTATGAGTTGGACGGATTGATTTCCACGAAATATTTGGTAAACCTAGCATTAATAAAATCAGGATTCCAACCAACGCAAATGGTGTCCATATTAAACCTCGCATATAAGTGGATATTGGTTCGACATACCCCCATACATTTGAAAAAATGAGCGCAAATATCATCAATACAAATATAAACTCATTTAATAGGAAAGATCCAATTAATCGCCCTTTCTTAATAGGAACTTGATATAGATTTGTCATAAATATGAAAATGTCCAAAAATAGGATTGGAGAAAGCGCCAAGTTGAAGTATGTAATTATATGCAACCAAACGGGAGTAGGATATACTTTCACTACCTCCACCGTATATTCACGAATAAATGTAGTTTGGTTCAATATAATCATCAGAACTAACGTAGCAACAAATACAAAATTCCAAATCCAAATGTATAATTTCTTAATTTTTAGTAGTATTTGGGGAGCCCATAATATCATAATGATAAACGCCAGGTAAACCACTCCAAGAGTTACAACAACTCCGAAATAATTAGCTTCAAACCATCGTGCAAATACTACAGGACTATTGTATGCAAAATAAAGTAAAGTGATAATTCCAAATAATCCAGTAATGGATGCAAGAATTTTATTTCTTGGTCTAATATGAGTCTCTTGGCTAATCTTATCGTTGACATTTGGAGGATCTTCGCTAATTTTATTCTCTTTAATCAAGAACATCAGAAATATTCCGACCAGACCGAGAGTCCAACCGATCGATTGGAAATAACCCACCATTGATATATCGACACTTGCATTAGCAGTCTTAAAAAATATCAAGAGTAGACTTGAAGAAGCAATACTCAAACTAAATAAAACTCCCATAACTCCAGATTTATTCACTTTCATTTTTTCAATATAGATTGGTAATGAAAGTAAAAAGCAACCAACAGCCACACCACTTAACCATATTTTCATAGTAGTTCGGAAGAATGGTTCAAGTAGCCTAATTACTATCATAATCGTCCCTAATATTTTCAATAGAATCATCGGAAATTTCTTGAGAAATACAAAGATAAATAGGAAAACCGTGCTAAAAAAGAAGGCAACACCTATTACTTTCTCATCTAAGGTTGTATTCAGTAGATCCATTGTATAAACGGATTCTATCAAGTCACTGGTCATTTGGAAGAAAAAAACAAACATAATAGTCAAAATAATCCAATGAGCAATGAATGATTTTCTCAGTTTTAATGACATAACCCTATGTTGAGATGTTTGGGAATAAAAAACTTATGAAATACTTTAAAATGAGACTGAGAGTAACTATATAAACGGAATTGCCATAGGGTAAATATGGTTCAATTCCCAGAAAAGTCACGTGATGATCTTCATCTCTCCAGTATAAAATGGCTAATTGGACATTGGAAGACACATAGCGAAAACGAAGAATTGGAAGAATACTGGCATTCAGTCATGGCTGATGCTATGGTAGGGTGGTTCCGTTGGAAAAGGAGCGAAGTCATTTTTTTATATGAGTTTATGTTGTTTCAGCAGGTGGAAAAGGGAATAATTCTAAAAATAAAGCATTTTGATGGAAATTTGGTAGGATGGGAGGAAAAAGATGCTTGGGTTGAATATCAAGCATGGAGTTCTGCTGATGATGCCGTATATTTAAAGGCTAAAGATCCTAAACATACACCTTGGATGGTCTATGAATTGGTAAATTCCAAGCTAGTAGTTACGTTCTATAATTTGACAGGAAATCAAAAAGATCGGTTTGAATTTGATTCTATGTGTTAAAAATGCTAATCATGTTGTTTAGCAATTTCCCATAATGTTTTGATATTGGGATGAGGATTAAGGTGATGAGTGGGATACATGCAATGTCTAAGTAATTCGTAACTTTTTGCCACACCTTCCATGTCAGGCAATTTTCCTTCGAATTCTATGGAATAAATCCCTTCGTAATCCGCTTTCTTAAGTTCTTTAACTAATCTCACGTAATCCAATTTAGTTTCAAACCCAATATTATTATACGCATACATTTTTGCATGAACATAATTCAAACGTTGTTTTTTAATGAGATTTAGTGCAGCCCATCGATCTTTTTCAGTGCGATAATTACCAAAGTCAAATAGCCATCCTAGTGATTTTTTTGGAAAATGGTCGAGAATCTTGGTCATAAACGGGATGTCAGAAGAAAAACCCCAGTGAGATTCGATGGATAGAGACACATTACGGCTTTCAGCATATTCTACAAGAGGAGAAATAGTATCTACGGCAAATTGAAAATATTTATTTACACCAATTACCTTGCTCAACCAAAAATATGGAACCCCCATCATAAAGGATCGAACAAATGGAATTCCATTATTTCCTGCAAGATCCAAATAACGTTTATAATGTTCCACAATCTTTTCTCGTTTATCGGGAGGAGCAATAAGGTCTCCATGCGGACCTAAAGAGTATACATCTAAATCGAAAGATTTTGCTTCTTCTATAATTGATGGTAGCTCCTTATCAGTGAAATGATTATGATGAAGTTCCAAACCGTATAATTCAAAATGTCGTGCAATTCGAAAAATCTCGGTTAAAGACCGGGTTCCTTTTCGTAATTCATTTCTGAATGAATACGTAGTTATCCCTATCGAAAAAGGCATGATAATAAATATTCTATCAAACTCACTAAAAAATTTCTAGCTCTGCTTGCTTTCTTAATTGCACACAATCAGATTTCTGGATATTAATTTTATATACAATTCAAAACATCAATAAACAGATATCTATATTAGATCCTATATGTCCGTATTGTGGTCATAAACATCGAGAAAAAGAATAACTTATTTCATCCACTCATACAGAGTTCGTTGTGTTCGGAGAGTTTTGAGGAATTTACTTGTGTTCAACCAAAATTTAAGTGGAATTCGCATATCTTCTTTCACTCTGGTTAAAGCATCTTGGAGTGTCTCATGGGATTTTATAGATTCTGCATCAAATCCATCCTTCAAAGTGTTGCGAATTGTTTCCCTGATCACCCAAACACCTAAAGGGGTCAAATATCCACCCCCAACCTCACGAAAAACGATAGCTCTTGCACATTTGTGATTCAAATAAAGCATTTCTACAATCTCCCTTCTAGCAGCATAATATGCTCCTGTAATATTGCTTGCATATTTCGTACGTCCCTTATAAAATTCATAATCAGTCATGATTTGTGGTTCTAATTTCCGATTAGAACCATTAAGTG
>JAEOUK010000088.1 GCA_016839385.1 Promethearchaeota archaeon | reverse complement strand
CCAAAGCAATGCAATTAGTAAAGAAATTACAAAATTCGACGTATTCTATAAATACATTTACCAGTACAAAATCCCCTATCACTCTCAGTTCCCGATCTTCTACTAAATCCACAATACTACCTGCAATATCCTCCAATACGCAATTCTCGAACCTATTCGAAAAAATAGTAGAATGGCAGAAAAATGAAGGAATTTCCTTTAAAGAAGGATTTCCCGAGTATATGCTGGATTATATTGCGCAAGAGATAGAACCTGATATAAAAAAACGAGCTAGATTAATACAAGAATTGATACACCTGGAACAATTCACACGGTTATCCAGTGGAAATGTGTATATCGAAGAGTGAACACTATGATTTCCGAATCTGATGCTGAACACCTATGGAAAATGCATAGTTCAAGGAAAATCATTCAGATTTATGGAAAAGCAGGATCAGGAAAATCTACACTGATGTTGTATTTTCTGAAACGGATCCTGTTGTCGGATACTTCTGACAAAATATTACTGTTAGATACGGAACGAAAAATAACTCCTAAACGCATGAATGATATACTAGGAGAGTGTTCTCGGTATTTGCTTGTTTCTCAACCGAAAAATTTCATCGAACAGCAATCTATCATTCGCGCATTATCGACCATACAAATTCCTGTAACTGCTGTGGTTATTGATACAGTTTCTCGACATTTTAGAACTTTGGAAAGGGAAGATTCATGGAACGCCTTTTCGAAAAATGTGTATTATTTCTATGAAAATCATATTCTTCCTTTATTGGTGTTTCAAGAAAAAATGGATTGTTACTTGATTCTTATTCATCAAATAACCTCTATTCCCGAAAAGGGCAATAAACCCTTTCTATATAAGATGTTTGAAAGTATCCGATGTGACTGGATTCATCTTGAGTAACTTGATTTTTAGTTTTAAATACGAAAACATTCAGTAATGTCCATGGCGTTGCTGAAATTTCTTGCAAAACATAACAAAGATGAGTTAAAAGAGTTATATACACACATAAAATCCCACGAAATCGTAGATGTCTTAATACAGCAAGGAGTAAAAGCGCTTAGACCAATTCAGATTGAAGCAATTCAAAAACAACTTTTTCTCGGTAGGAATTTTTTGATTTGCACTCCCTCTGGATGTGGAAAAACCATAATTGCGGAATTGGCAATCATTAACAATTTTATACAAAAATTGGGAAAAGCTGTCTATATAGTGCCATATAAAGCGTTAGCAGGGGAAAAATATCGCCACTTTCTCAGGATGTATAAACATCTAAATATGCGTATTGTATTATCCATAGGAGATTTTGATGCGGATGATGATAAGCTCAAAGATGCTGACTTAATAATCACAACCTTTGAAAAATTAGATTCGTTAATGCGATTACGCAACAATGAAAACGGTACTAGTTGGTTTCATCAGATTGCAACTGCTATTGTTGATGAAGTGCACGTATTAGGAGATCCTCACAGGGGATTCAAATTAGAATCCCTTATAATACGATTACTCCAGAATTATTACGATGTTCAAATAATCTGTTTATCTGCGACCATTTCCAATCCCGATAATTTTTGTTCTTGGTTAAATTCGTTATCCGAACAATATTGCACCAATACATTTACGTTAATCAAATCTGATTGGAGACCTGTAAGACTCGATTATCAAGTTCAGCTAGTAGAACAAAAAGATTCATGGATTCGTGCAAAAATTAAGGGTGTATTATCGAATAGAGGACAGGTTCTAATTTTTGTTACTACTCGTAAAAAATCAGTGTCGAATGCACGTAAATTTGCGAATTTGACCAGCCGATTTTTGTATAATTTTGACCAAAATCATCTCGAAAATCAAACCGACTATCTAAAAAAAGTTCAAGGAGGTTCTGAAGTGTTACGATCTCTTCTTACGAAAGGAATTGCCTATCATAATGCAGGATTAACTCCTCAAGAACGACATGTTGTAGAGAAATTGTATAATCAACGTGCATTGAAAGTGATATGTTGCACTACGACTCTAGCGGCTGGGGTGAATACTCCTGCACGAGTAGTCATTCTTAGAAGTTTTAAGCAACGTGTTTTTCCGCAACAAGAAGTCCAAAAAGCAATACATGATGGGACAAACAAAGACTCTTTTCAACATCTTCCAGGAAAAACACGGGGATTTTTCATCCCTTTTTCAGCTAATCAGACCTTCCAATTATTAGGAAGAGCAGGACGACCCGGATTGGATTTGATCGGAGAAGGAGTCATTCTTGTAAAGAACCAAGAGGAACAGGAATGGGTATTAGATTACTACTTTCAAAACTCGACTTCTTCTAAAGAATTAGTTCCAAAATATAATCCAATCACTAGTGTATTCAATAATGTAGGCGCGCTTCGTGAACAGATCTTATTATTAATTCATCAAGGAAAAAGAGTCTCAGTGGAAGAATTGAAAGATTTCTTTCAAAACACCTATTTTGCTTATAATTATTCTCATGATGTGCAACTAGAGCATCGATTGCTACTAAAGAATATTAATGTAAGCACAGCTTTGTACCTACATAAAGGAAAATCAGAAATACAACGATGTGCGCAAAGCCTATCTAATATGAAGATACCAATTCTTGAATCTGATTTAGTGGAAGTACATTTTCGGATGTCAGGACTCTATACATTGAAATTTCATCTCGAACATGGAATTCGATGTTCATGTGGATATAGATTGATACCTGAAGAAATTGAAGACTATCAAAATATTCGCACGAATTATACCTTTTGCCCTCATGTAATTGCGTTCCTTTCTTATATTTTACGCACTTCCAATAATGAAACTCGAGTGCTCATTCGATATCTAAATTCCATTCTTCCTAATATATTAAAAGCAGAACGTATTGCAGAATACCTTTTGCAAGAAGGATTTATTATAGAAAATAATGGATTACTATCTTGCACTCCATTGGGTTCATTAACAGTTCAACTCTATTTACGCCCTATGGATATGGTGTATATTAGAGAAACATTGGAAGAAGAAAAGATAGAGTCTGGATCTCAATTATCCGATATTTGTGTGAAGTTTCTACAACGAGAGGGACGATATTGGAGTGACCAGTATCCAATCGCTATGAACCAATGGATACAAGAAATTCCCATAGAAGAAATTTGTAAGATGAAAGGAGTCATTCCTGGTGATTTTTACAAGTTACGAGAAGATATGAATAGAGCGCTAGTATATTATGGGGCAGTAGCTGATTTTTTTGGGTTGAAAGAAGTGCAAGAAATTGCGCAAGAAATGCAATTACGGGTGAAATATGGAGTAAAGCAAGAATTACTTGATCTTGTTGTTAAAATCAAAGGTGTTGGACGTGCTCGAGGACGCAAAATATATGATGCAGGATATTCAAGACCCTCAGATTTGATCAGAGTTACTCCTCATGAACTACATGCAAACACTCAGATAGCAATCCATATATGCGAATTAATTATAAAAAATGTGAATAAATAACTAGTTACTTCTTTTTTCCTTGTTTTTTGCTTTTTTTTACCTCATTAGATCTTTTCCATCCTGAAAATGCAGTGGAAAATAGATAATACAATGTACTTTGTATGCCTTGGGATTTTACTAGGGTAGGGAGTTCGGGATGTTGCATAGATTTACGATTTTTTCCGATTCGAATTAAAAACATTTAACATCTTCCGAGAAGTTCTTTATATCGAATAGGTAAAATCTTATCCATTAGAGAAACCTTATATATTCCCTCTAATCCCCGAGATTTGAGAACTTTAACAATTCTAGCTGTAATTGAAGATGAAGAACATCCCATTACCTTTCCGATGTGATACAATGCATGATTATCTCGAAGTCTTAAAGTGATGAGTGCTAATCCGATAGCCGAACTAGCACATACTTCCCTGGTGGTCATTAAAAAAATCCTTCGATTCGCTTTGAGCAGCTTTACAGCACGTTGTTTTACTTTGTAGGGTAAGTTTAATTCATTTGCGATTCGATGAATATTCCGAATGCTATCTCGCAGTACGGGAGATGCAAATCCTTCAGTTGATTCAATGAGTTTTTTATAGTGTTTTGGTAGCTGTTTATCTAATTCGTGGACTTTGAATTGTGTTATCGACAATTTTCTTTTCTCCGCGACTTTGAACATGCGAGAGGTCATTGCTGCCTGAGAACATTCTCCATATTTCGAAATTAGCATTAATGGAAACCTTTCTCGCTGTTTTAAGGAAATTACTGCCATACCCACAGCAGCACTTGCAGCAACATTATGCGTAGACATCATTAATTCCCGTTTCTCTCTGGATAGAATTTTTATTGATGCAAGGAATACTTGGGCAGGAACTTTAAGTTGAGTACAAATACGTTTAACAGTTTTTACAATAGTACGATAGTGATTTACTTTCCCAAAGTAATGATAGGTTGAAATTAATATGGTTCTAAATCGCTTGGGGCTAACTTGAATTTCGGGTAGTAATTGCTTTAAAGGCAATGACACTCCCAATAACTGAGCAGATCGATAAATGACTACAGGAACTAGCGCTAGCACATTTCTTTGTCCAGAGTGTCTTCTAGTCTTTTCCCAAACTACTTTAAAGATTCTCATCATGTCATCAATTATAGAACGAGGTAAACCTAGATTCAAACAAATTCTTGTAGTTTCATGTAATGCTTCCATGTGAACTCTATTCTCATAATTGAAAAACGATTGAGATTGATGTTTTTCCAATACAGTGAATTTAGTGTGTATTCTTTCCATAGAAGTCCCAATTTGTGTCCTAAGACCTTGGTATTGAACTGCATGTCCATAAGAAACGCTTTGATTGGAAACTTGAGAAAAAGACAATTGTCCAAAATTTCCTTCATCCTGGATAATTCCACAAGACCTGCACACAGCAAATCCTTCTCGATTGGAAGACATATCGGATGAATTACAAACTGGACAACTACTTAAGATAACTATGGTGTTCATGTGTGATCTACTCGTCGATATTTCTGGTATTACAAACTATATATAGCCCGATGTTCTCTATTTAAATCCCACGGTTTTCTCTTAAGTCAAATCTGTCTCATTCCAGACGACCAAAACCGAGAAACCTAGAATTTTTCCAAATCGAACGAAATGATGTAGAGGCAAACAAAACAGACGTCGGATTTAGGCTTCTACGAGCTATTTTTATGGAGCAAATTAGATCAGGAAATACTCTAGTACATATATCATGACACATGATTTAAGTAAAATTTTTAACGAAAAACCGATTTATTTAAAAAACTTTCCTGTTTTTTCAGTAATTGGTTTACTATCTACATGTTTTATCAGTTATCTTTTTGTTGAAGAGTATTTTGCATGATGTCAATTCCTCCTAATTTTTTCATATAAAAATAAATGCATATCGCGCTTCTATAAATAATATGGGTCTTGAATGGGAAATTCTGCAGATCTAATCTACTATTAACTAGAAAAAATCTAGATATCTTTAGGATTTTGATTTTTGAAGTCTTACTGATATTATTTGATATCGATCTTTAATATCCAAAGGTTTACCTG
>JAEOUK010000477.1 GCA_016839385.1 Promethearchaeota archaeon | reverse complement strand
GGTAATCTCCAATTATCCAATGGATTAAATCGAGATCATGACAACTTTTAGCTAAAATCAAGGGATTACTTTCAGCTGCATTCTTATACCAACCTCTAACGAAACTATGGCCAAAATGCCAGTGAGAGACGTTTTCAGAATGTTCATAGTGTAAAATTTCACCAATTTCTCCAGAATCAACTATTTCCTTAATTTTTTTGAAAAAATGGGTAAATCTCAGAACATGTCCAACTTGAACAAGTCTATCCTTTTCTATAGCGAGTTTTTCAATATGTCGGCATTGTTCTAGTGTTGGAGCAATTGGTTTTTCCAAAAACACGTTATATTCCATTTCCAAAGCTCGTATTGTTGGTTCATAATGCATTCTATCAGGTGTGCATATAAAACAGACATCAGCGATTTTACCAATTTCTTCATTCAATACATCTTCCCAAGATTCAAAACATAGATTAGGCTGAATTCCGTGTAATTCTTGAAATAATTTACGTTTCTTCGGGTTTGGATCCGCTACAGCGATAAATTTTAAGCGATTAGGATTTTTAAGTGCCCAAGCACCATATGCTTCTCTACCTCGAGAACCTGCACCAATACAAACTGCAGTGATTGCTGGTTGAGATCCAGATTTAGATGCCATAGGTATCCATAGAAGACGTGGGTTTTAAAGAGTAAGATGAGTCAATATTTCAATTAGACGTTATTGTAAAATTTTCATAATTGCTTCGATTGTATCACTCTCTACTTCACGTTCATGATCTTGATGAACAAGACGTAAACTTTCTTGAATCATTCCATACAAAAGATGAATGAATAATTCGATATCCATAGACTTGAATTCGTTAGAGTTCATGCCTTCTTGGACAACTTTTTTAATTATGTCTTGATATGCGTTTTTGAATGCAGATCCTACTATTTCGGCTTCAGTAACATAACCTTCTTCATCTGCAACATTTGCTTCGACATGTGGACGGGATATTTTGTAAATTTGCCGTATTACGTATCGTAGTTTGTCTTCATAAGAAGAGATTGTCATTATTCCGCTTTCTAGTTGTTTTATATGCATAACAGCAATTTTGTGGTAAAAAAAATAAAGAGCTTCTTCTTTTCCCCCTTTAAAATACTTATATATTGTTTTTTTCGACATTCCAAGGCTTTTAACAACGTCATCAACAATTGTCTTTTTCATCCCATATTGTAAGAAATACTCATAGAATTTTTGAGAGATTTTTTCTGCAATTTCCTCATTTTTCTGGGAATCTGACATTGGGATAAATCACTATAGATATTCTAAGTTTTGGTCTTAAAAAACATTCGTTAAGTCTTTAACGGACAGTTAAATAGGATCTCAACCACTGGGAAATTATAGAAACTTAAAAAGTTGTTATACTTTTCGTCCACTTCAATCATAGATCGCATAGATTTAATCCTAGAGGTAGGAAACTGCCGTTTCCTTATACCTCATTCCGTAAGCTTTATTAATTCTCACTACTAATTGTAGAGTAGTGAATTTTAGGTCTGGTTAAAATAATGAGTAATGATGCATCAGAACAACAAATTACTTCTACGACTAAAAAATGGAAAATTGCAGAACCACACGATTTAAGTCCCCGCTCAAAATGGTTACGAGACTATTATTTCAAGGGATTAGAACGTGAGTGGAATAATGAATATGATCCGTATTCAACTGGTACTGATTGGGATCGCATCTGGGATGAGATCAGTTTTTGGATAGTTCCAGAAGCTATGGGATTTATGGGCGTAAAAGAAAAGGGACCATTTAACGCATCTATTGATCTTATGGGTAAACAAATTTCTTTACCAGAGGATTTCTGGGAAAAATCTCTTCCCGAACGACGAATGATATTTTTTGAGGAAGTTATGTGTAATAATGTTCCTCAAGAAATTGTGGGTCCTTCTTTACTCGGAGGAAGTCGTTTTAATGTGCAATTGTCCAAATGCTTTACTCCTAAACAAGAGAAAGAATTTAATAAAAGATTGGTAAAACAAGCTCGTCCAGCAGTCTGGAAGTTCCATGAATACGGATTCGGGAACCTCGGCGCTACAGGTGGACATTTAATACCGGATTATAAATCAATTGTATTGAAAGGTTTTAAGGATCTACACCGACAAGCCCAAGAGAAATATAATTCTCTCAGTAATAAGGGAAAACGCGGTCCTATCGGAGATGAAGTCCGCGCAATGATTCACGCTACGCTTATTCCAAAGAAATATGCTGAAAAATACGCTGAAGAATGTCTTCGATTAGCTAATGAAACTGAAGATCCTGAACGAAAAGTCGAATTAGAGCAAATGGCAGAGAACTTGAGAATAGTACCATGGGAACCTGCTCGGACATTTTGGCAAGCAGTTCAGGCAATCTGGATTAGCCACATGCTTATTATGGCTGAAGAGTCATACCCTGGTCCAGGAGATTCGTGGGGTCGTGTTGACCAGTATTTATATCCTCTATACAAAAAGGATGTTCTTGATGAAGGCAACATTACAAAAGAATTCGCAAAAGATATCCTTGGAAGCTTCTGGTTCCATTGTAATACTGCGTATGATGGTCAAATGCGTGTGGGGGGTAATCAAGGGATT
>JAEOUK010000476.1 GCA_016839385.1 Promethearchaeota archaeon | reverse complement strand
TAGAACAATTAAACGAGCTAAATCTATTGTGGAAAAAACCTAGATAAGTAACCGATTTTTTATAATTTAATGATAAAGGCGTTAGACAAAATATCGTATAACCTAAAATTTAACTGCGGGGTTCGAAGAGCTGACTTGCCTTGCGCCCCAAATACCTTGCTTGCACGATTCACGGTCAGGAAAGCAAGGTCAAGTCAAGCGCCTGGTTATCTTACTCTTTTTCTTTTGCCTCATTACTCCCGCCAAGTAAATCAGCAAGAAACTTACCAGGATCTGGCTTACTCATTATCATGTATCCAATTTCCAAGCACTTACGAGCTATCGGATCATTTTCTACTTCCTCGGCCCATAGTTCATCGCACAAATCCTCGAACCAGTCCCAGAAATGACCAAATTCCTTATCTGTTAGATTCAGAACAGCCTGTCTTATTTTACTGCTTTTGGCATTCTTATTTATTCGATTGCAGCCTATTTTATCGAACCAATTCTGGAATCTGGCGAATTCAATATCTGTAAGGTTTAAAATGGCTTGCTTTATTGCGTAAAGATCCATTGTTTGTTCTCACATCTTTATTTTTAGATAACAGTATATTATCTGAACCCTTTTATGTTTTAATAACCAGACTTATTCGCAGTAACCTTCTCCCAAATTTCTTTGAGCCATTTTAACTCACCTTCATTTAATAATAAACCATTTGCCTTTCCATCAATTACCTTATAGCTTTGCCAACTGATATCAGATCCTTTGAGGTTACCTACACCGGTTAAGGAATCATATTCAAATATCCATTTCTCACCATATTCATTCGTATATTCCCAATTATCTTTCTTTTGTGTCTTCATATTACTATATCATTTCAGATAACCCACCCTCACCCGCCCACGCGCCACTTCAAAGCCGAGCTCGCAATTTCACAGCGGCTGGTAGCGTGGTCGGGTGGAAAAGTTATCTAATTATTAAATCAATATTTAAGAATAAGTAACAACGAACCAGATTACCTTCCACAACATTTTTTGTATTTTTTACCAGAACAGCAAGGACATGGATCATTTCTTTTAATATTTTTTAATCTATAATCAGAAGTTTTTTCAATATATTTTGCTTTCCAAATCTCACATCCAAAAGATTCTGATAACTGGAATGCTAAATTTCTCATATTATAATTAATTTTTTTTGAAGGGGAATCAGAAGATTTTAGACACTTAGGACATGCATTGAATTGAACATATGGTAAGACCCATCCCGAAAGCTTGATTGTTGCTTCCACAGGGATTTCATCAACATTCACATCTGTATCTTTCCTCATTAATTCTATAATTTCTTCTGGTTTTGTCACATTGTAAACTCGACGTAATGCATCTACATATAATTCTGAAGTATGAAGCCCAACCTCTAGATAATGATTAACACAGCAATCAGGATATCCTAAAACCTTAGATACATTAATTTTTCCTGATACAGTATTATGAATCAAATCAATAAGTGAATCATCCTTATAAATCCATAGGATATCGGGCCATTTATTTCTATCAATTAAATTATTTTGATTCCATTCAAAGATTTCTAGATCATAATTTGGTTTCCGATGCATGTAAGGTTTTATAGATTTCGTCCTTAATGTTAATAGGTCATGTCTTGAGGCTATCTTTTCTAAATTATTTATAAGTTCTAAACTTATACATCCCTGACCATTAAGGTGTGTTGGTTTTATGTCTGCTGCTACAGCTACAATTTCAAGTATATCAGTAAGGTTTTCAGCATCACTTGGTTTTTCTTCTGAATTAAAATTAATCCGTCGAAGATCATTAAAAAGATCAATCAGTTTTTTAATTAATTCCATATGTCAATATGCAATAAAAAGATAACGATGTGCATGACCTGCCTTGTGGATGCAACCGGAAAAGGCTTAGCAATTCACGAGCAGCTCCACAAGGTCAGCGTCAATGCACTTGTTAGAAACAATTTAGTGAATGATACTGATTAATGTTTTAACTTTATCATTTTGTCTTTTGTAAGTTATCTTTAAGTTTTGCTTCAAGCTTGCTTCGAGTCGAAGCTATCATTGATAAATACGAGTTTCCTATATTAATTTCATAATAGTCTGCAATCATAAAAAGTACAAAAAGTATATCGCAAATATCATCCTCTAAATCGATAGGTTTTTGTCCTGTTCTGAGATTTCTATACCCCTCTTTTATCATAATGCTATCTGCAAGTGTGCCTGCTTCCGCCAAAAGTTCAATTATAAATGTATCAATAGTCCAGGGCTTATTTTCAATTTTTCGAAAAAGTTTCTGAAGACCAGTTGTTTTCTCCATTATTTCATGAATCGTAATATTTTCTCTCATTTTTGACAATTCCCTTGGTTTAGGTTGTTTTCATCATTTTTACTGAATATACTTCCCCTCAAGACACGATTGTAACATAGATCTTTCACTATCAAAGGATAATTAAGTTGATGAAGCAGAAAACTGTAATCTTCTTGATTTAAATTTCCTGAAATGTAAACAGCCTCATTTGTGACTTCGAACTTATTATTTAAGAAAATTCGTGCGAGTAAATTTCTAATCTTTTTGGAATCTGGAACAGACTGTGCATTTTCACAAATTTGTCGCTTCCAAAATGGACACTCACTACGTTTACAAATCGGGTCCCTATAGATAGTAGCATTATAATCTGGTATCGATAATGCCAGGCTAACAGCGCAAGATGCGTGCATATAAAGTGGATAATGAGGATATTTTCTCTTTGCAAGTGTTCTAAGACGTTCTTCTATTCCCTCTGGAATGTAATCGCCATATTGCTCATTTACATGTTGAGGAATTTTCAAATAAGGATTCCTATTGTAAAGTAGTATGAGATATGGATTTAGTTTAATACCTATATAAACAGAGGCTAATGCATATTTAACTACATAATCCATAACTTCCTGTAACGCCTCAAGAGTTCCATTTGCTCTGAGCAACGGACGCCAAAAATGGACTACACGGATGTTATGGTCAAATAACTTTCGAAAATTTCTTCGATTTTCATCTGGATTAACTCCTTTTTCAATATTTCTGGGTAGGCCGGAATAGCTGAGACAAAATATTGGTCTTACAAATCTCAAATATGAAATTTGATCAATAAAATAGTCAGGAATGTATTTTTTAGTTACAAGAACAACGGGATTCTTGAGTTTATTCAAATCCAATATTTTTAAAAATTGGAGAGTCAATTCGATATTTTTGTGAAGAAATGGATCTGTTTGATTAGCGAAGCTGAGTACAGTCTGGTGTGGAGTAAAATATTTATGCTCCAATAACATTTTAAGAATTTGAGGTACGGAATATATAACCTCTGGTTGCACATCTGTCCAATTAGTCATTTGCATATAGCAGTATTGACAATTGAGTTGGCAGCCAATTATTGGGTCAACTGAAATCCAGCTATCGTGATAAGCGATTGGATTATAATGATAATTGGGATTCAAACGATCTAAAAGACTTTTTTTATTCATTCTTTCTCATTTAAAAACTTTTTCAGCTTTGCTTCCATTTCTTGGCGAAATCTTACGGTATTCTCATTATATTTTTTATGGTTTTCACCAAGAAATTCTTGAAGTGGAATACTCGTGGATTCGATAAAATCGAAATGTTTCATAAGAAGTTCGTAACAGTCATAATCTTGCTCATCAACTTTGGTAAACTCAAATACCCAAAAATTATTTTCTGTCTTGCGAGCTGGTTTGGGTCGAGCCCAGAGGTATGGATCATAGAATACTGCTCTCCTTGTAAAAAACAAAGAACAATTTACGGCATGCTCAGTGACTCTAATAGATACATTATCAAGCTGGTTCAATTTCTCAAGTTCAGAAAGTGAAATTTTTTCTTGCCAGTGATGATGGGTGACCTGATTTGCCAAAGCTCTAGTTTTAGCGAATAATGAAAATGGGGATTCAAGGACAACAGAAAAGCTAGCTTTAATGTCAAGTATTGCATCTCCCAGGCCCACTTTCCATGATTGACCATTCGAACTCAAATAGTTAAATCCTGAACTGGCCATAAGACGAAAGGCTTTTTGACCGGACAACTCACATTCTTCCGATATGAGTTGTTTAATTCTATTGTCCCGAGCAGGATTTTCCTCTGGGATTCTAAAAGCCGCAGTCATTCCACTTCTGCGAAACATTTGATGAAAGGGTTCCCCGTAACTATAAGTAGGTTCCCCTACCTCTTTACAAGCTTTGACCACCTCATCAAGATTATTCGCAAATCGAGTTCCTACAAGATAATCAGGTATAGGACAGCGAGGTTCGATAGGATACATGATAATCTTTTTATCGGCTCCCCAAAAAGATCCGACTTCAGCCATACACCAGGATGATTCTAAAGAGTATGTATTTAGTAAGAAAACACAACAAGCAGACTCCCGTACTCCTTCCTTAAGACGTCGACTGATGTTCTCACCCACTGATATTTCATCTGTGTCAATCCAAACTGCTTGTATGCCACTTTTCTCAAGATAATTTACCAATAGTTCTGCAATGTCTTTACTTGTATTAGGGTAAGAGATAAAGACTTTTTTATTCATTTGACAACCTCCAAAAAAATAGGAAATAGCACTATGAATTAAGTACTTACTCTCTATGCAATATTATTAAAGTATCTAACGATGGGCATCATAATATGCTCTTGTTAGAAATTTTACAATATTCTTACAATTTCAGACAATAGAACATCCAAATCTGAAGAGAAATCTACTTGTACAAAATTTGGCAATGTTTCTTTTTTCCTTATTGTTGTATGTAAATGTGAATCAGATATTTTCCTCATAGAGTTTTCCAAATGCTCCATTGATTCTTTAAACGATTTTGATCCTTTATAGTTATTTACAATTTCTTTAAATGTTTTAGAAGAAAAGATAGGTGGAACATGATTAATAACTGATCTTGTTAACATAGCAATTGACAGATAGCATTTATTTTGATTTGCAATATTCAATTCCTCACATAATGTTATTAATTTAGTAAGGTCAAAATGTGATGATTTAATAGATTTAAGTTCTTCAATTCGACTAAGATCAACATAGTATTTCTTTAAATTCAAATCTTCTTTATTTAAATTATTTTTATCAAGTTTTAATGGCTGATTTTTTAGAACACTTATTGTTTGATCAATTATATCACAAACATCTGGGATAAATGACTTATTATAATAAGGTGTAAATATCATATCGAATGGATCGATATTTGGAATTATTC
>JAEOUK010000475.1 GCA_016839385.1 Promethearchaeota archaeon | reverse complement strand
TATGGGATCTAAGGCAAAAATCGCAATTACAATGCCAAATAAACTATGGTTGGGTGAAATTTCAAAAAAATATCCTTCATTTGAATTTCGAATCACTGCTTTCACACCAATAAGCCAAGATCCATTCATTGGAAATTCTTTAATATCTATAAATGGCTTTCAAACTTTACCCATTTTGGAAAGTATAAAAAATCATCCATCTTTAAAAGAATTCCGTATATTGAGGGATAGTTCTTGTTGTATTGACCTTGAAACAAGAACTTTTGATCCATACCTCCTCCAATCAATCGTTAAAAGTTGCATTTTAGTAAATCTGCCCGTTTTAATTCAGGATGGTATTGCTATCTTCGAGATTAGTGGTTCTCGTGAAAATATCAACGAGTTTTTGGAATTTCTCGAAGAAAAAAACATTAAGGCTGAATTAAAGGAAATTGGTGAATTTTCACAGAATTCAGATTATTTACTAACTCCCCGTCAGCAAGAAATATTTGATGCTGCTAAAAAATCGGGATTCTTTGAAGTTCCCAGAAAAATTAACCTTACTGAGCTAGCAGAAAATCTCAACATGGCTAAATCTACACTTTCTTCGATGATGCAACGAATTTATGCGAAATTATTGGGAAATTGATGATTATTCATTTACATATAATTCTTTTATTAGGTTATTTCCCTCAAAAGATTCATAAAAAAGTAGAAATCCATTTTTCTCGCAAAAGTTCTGAGCTGCATAATTATGTTTAAATACATGAAGATAAAGGCGATGCACCTCAGGATGAGTCTCTCTAACATATTTTTCCCAAAATTCAAGAGCTTCGGAACCATATCCCATGTTTCGATATTTATCAAATACTTTCAGATGAGAGAGTAGGGACAAATTTCTATCGGAAATAACTGTAAACCAAAAGAAACCAACCGTTTCTGCATTTTTCTTGTCAATTATAATCCAGAAGAAATTATTTGGAGATTTTAATCCTTGCGGTAAACTTTCTTTAAATTGTCTTTCTGCAAACTCTCGTGGATCATTTTCCATCTGTTTTATGAATTCGTCTTTATATTCAGAAAGATCTTTGATATATTCTTCTAAGTAAGAAGGCATATATCTTTCAAATTCTTGCTCTTCCATTGGGCGATAGATGAGATTTCCCATTTTTGCTAGTTCCTCGAATGAGTTGATATTTTAAAAATTATAAAATTTGGGATTATAGCAAATTTATTGATGGTTAGGAAAAAAAGGCGACCAATCGAAATCAAATTTTATGGTCTTTTATTTCTACGTAACCGTTTAGTCATATTCCAACCAGCAAAAGTTTTATAGAATACCCAAAACCCCAATTTCTTATACAGTTGTTTTGCATTCTTATTGTGCCGAAAAACTTGTAAAATCATACGTTTTACGGATGGAAAATTATCAATTAAATTTCGTTCCATAAATTGAATCATTTCCGTTCCAAAACCTTGATTTCGAAACTCTTCCTTTACAATAACATAGGATAATAGCGCCATTTTACTTTTGGGGCGGATTGTATACCAAATATATCCAATATCCTCATGAGCTTTTTCATTAATTGCAATCCAGAAAAAATTGTTCGGAGATTTTTCTTTTTGAGGTAACATCTCTTTAAACTGTTCTTGAGCGTAATCCCGTGGTGTTTTTCCTTTGAACGCTTTGATGAATTTTTCTTTATAAACCTCAATATCTTTGACGTAGTTTTCGAAAGCTTGTTTATCAACTAAAATGTCAAATTCTTCTCTATTCATTGGTCTGAATTTTAGCATTATATATCTCAATTTGGTTATTATGTATTTAAAAAAACGGGTTGCCACTTTAGTCTAGTTAATTGAGGACGAACGTGTTCGTAATGATCATTTAATGGGTCACTTCACTTCTCATCTTACTATGAATTATAATGATAGAAAAGAAAAATTGAAGGAGATTATCTTAGCACTTCATAAAGAGGGTAAAGATGTTTCTCAAGCAAAAAAAATGTTTAAAGAATCTTTTGAAGATGTGAGTGGTGACGAAATCGCTACAATGGAGCAAGAACTCATCAATGAGGGAAGTTTAACTGCAGAACAAATTACTAAGCTCTGTAATGTTCATTTAGATGTATTTAAAGAATCATTGCCAGCGTGTCCTGCTGCAGAAACTCCCGGTCATCCCTTATACACATATCAAGAAGAAAATCAAATTGCATTAGAATTGGTAAAAGAATGCAAACAGAAATTTCGTCCAATGAAACTGATCAAGTTGAAACAAATTATAACCCATTATACCCGATTGGAGAATCAGCTCTTCCCAATTCTTGAAGAAAAGGGATTTACTGGGCCCTCTACAGTAATGTGGGCAAAACATGACGAAATTCGTGCAATGGTTAAAGAAAAAGACACTAAAAAAATGGATGTCTTATTAAATGAAATCGAAGGAATGATCGACAAGGAAGAGAGAATTTTATTCCCAACTGCCTTAGAAAAGCTTACAGACGAAGATTGGGCTCGAGTCAAACACGGTGAAGAGGAAATTGGATTTTCTTTCGGAGTGAAACCTGGAGATGAATGGAAGCCAATCACAATAGTAGATATTCATAAGAAAAAGGAACCAGTAGAACAGAAGACGAAACAAGAATTCTTGAATCTTAATACTGGGAAACTCACATTGGAGCATATAAATGGCATCTTTATGACTTTACCAATTGATATGTCCTTTGTGAACGAAAATGACGAAGTTATGTATTACTCAGATACAAAAGAGAGAATATTTCCCCGTAGTCCTGCCGTTATCGGTAGAAAAGTGCAAAATTGTCATCCCGCTAAAAGTCATCATATCGTAAATCGGATATTAGAAGCATTTAAGGTGGGAGAAAAAGATGTTGCAGAATTTGTGATTGATCTAAATGGTACTTGGGTGCAAATCAGATATTTCGCAATTCGGAGCGATTCTGGAAAATACTTAGGTTGTCTAGAGGTGTCTCAAGATATAACCAATATACGTACGATAGAAAAACAACGCAGATTACTAGATTGGGAAAAAGAAAATTAAAACGATTTTTTTATTTCTGAAATTTCACTTTTTCCTCTAATATCATAAAATATTACTTATTGTAAAAAATTTAGGAAAGAATGTAGTTTTTTTCAATAAGTGAATCATAATAATGCCCTCTAAACATGTTTTAGCAGTATGTCCGGTATGTGGCCATAACTTCATCTTCAATGTA
>JAEOUK010000474.1 GCA_016839385.1 Promethearchaeota archaeon | reverse complement strand
AGCTGAATTACTAGAAGCAATTGACGATATTGTTGTTCCCATTACACGAAGAGTTTTGATAATAGGAGGAGGCGTAGCAGGAATTCAGGCTGCGTTAGATTTAGCTAACGATTATGAAGTAATTCTTGTTGAAAAATCACCAACCATCGGAGGAAAGATGGCTCTCATTGATAAAACTTTTCCAACAATGGATTGTTCGATCTGCATTTTAGGCCCCAAAATGGCTGATGTAGGTAATCATGAAAACATTAATTTAATTTCTTGTGCTGAAGTTACAAAAATATCTGGGTACATTGGTAACTTTGAAATTACTATTAAAAAATATCCAAGATATGTAGATGAAAACCTCTGTACTGCATGCGGAGATTGTGTTTCAGTTTGCCCTGAAAATGTAGTTGATGAGTACTCTGGAAACTTAGGTTGGAGGAAAGCTATATATATTCCATATCCACAAGCAGTGCCAGCTAGTTATATAATTGATCATAAGAGCTGTTTAGGCCTTTCACCTTTAACCTGTGGAAAATGTGTACCTAAATGTGAAAAAGAAGCCATAAATTATGAGGATTCCGAAAAAACTTTCAACTATCAAGTAGGAGCTATTATAGTTGCTGTAGGATTTGAACTTTTTGATGCTTCTAAGCTCCCAGAATATGGGTGGGGTAATTATCCTAATGTTATAACAACCTTTGAATTTGAGCGGTTAATTAATGCAGCAGGACCAACAAATGGAGAACTAGTCCGTCCCAGTGATCTTAGAAAGCCAAAAAGAGTTGCTTTTATAAATTGTATAGGGTCACGTGATAAGAGATTTAATCCATATTGTTCTAACTTCTGTTGCATGGAAAGTATAAAAGATAGTCTTTTAATAAAAGAACACTGGCCTGAAGTTGAGGTTACAATATTCTTTATTGATATTAGGGCGTTTGGTAAAGGATTTGAAGAGCTCTATTCACGATCAAGAGAAGAAAATGTTCTTTTTATACGAGGGCGCCCTGGTCAAATTAAAGAAAATCCCATCACTAATAATCTTATTGTTAAAGTTGAAGATATAAGCACAGGTTCAATTTTATCTGAAGAATATGATTTAGTAGTTCTTTCGATAGGAGTAGAAGGATCATCAGAATCAATTCCTTTTCCTATTGCTAAGGATTCAAAAGGATTTTATATTGAAGCCCATCCGAAGCTTCGACCAGTAGATACTCCAACTGATGGTATTTTCATTGCTGGTGGAGCAGAATCACCAAAAGATATTAGAGAAACTGTTACACAAGCAAGTGCTGCAGCAGGACGTTGTGGGATCCTACTTTCAGAAGACGAATTCCATGTAGAACCTTTATATGCATTCGTGGATATAGATAAGTGCACTAGTTGTGGAATTTGTGTATCGCGTTGTCCTTATGGTGCCATTAGTGTTGATAAAGAAGAGAAAAAACCGGCACGAATTCTTCCGGTTTTATGTAAAGGTTGTGGAACATGTGCTGCAGATTGCCCAACAAATGCTATTACCATGACAAATTTTACGGATGCCATGATCCTTAGACAGATTGATATAGCTCTTAATGAAAACGCGTCAGAGAAAGTATTAATTTTTGCTTGCAATTGGTGTTCATATGCTGGAGCAGATTTGGCTGGAACAAGCCGAATTCAATATCCTACTAATACCAGAATTGTTAGAACTATGTGTTCAGGACGAGTAAATATTTCTTTTATTAAACACTGTTTTAACCGTGGAGCTGGAGCTGTTATGTTGACTGGATGTCATCCACAAGACTGTCATTATATCTCTGGAAATGATTTTGCCTTAAAACGAGAAAAAAAAGTAAGAAGTTGGATGACGAAAAATGGTATTCCTGATGAAAAATTTGTTGTTGAATGGATCTCAGCAGCAGAAGGAAAAAGATTTGCCGATATAGTCTCGAAAGTCAGTAAGATAGTGTTAAAATAAATATTCCTTTTTACCTTTTCTTAAATAATTTGAGCCTTTAAACGACGAGAAATCTTTAGTGAATATAAAGGGGCTTCAAAAATTTGAGTTATCATTTCGATTTATTCAAATATTTAGTAATTTTTGGTATTAGTGGCAAAAATTCTTGTGGATCCCCAAAAATGGTTATTTTATTTTTAATAATTTTTGTGAGAAAATCATTAATTTTTTTCGGCCGAGTAAGATATTGGGTAATTAAAATTAAAGGCTTATTATATTTGTGTCCCAGGGTAAGGCTCTCTAAAACTACATTGAAAAAAGCTTGAGTATCTTTAATCCTAGGAGGTAGAGTAAGATAAAAACCGGGTAAATCCATAATTAGGCCATCAATTTTTTTATCTGATAATACAATTTCAATAACTTCTTTAACGACATCGATAGCAAAAAATTGGGCTGCGAAATCAAGTGGATTATTGGAACTTGTTCCAGCCATAAAAAATTTCTTTGAAATTTCGCTTTGAATTTTAGGGGAGAATGGAGGAACTGTTAATCCAGATTTTTCAATTAAATCAGCTAAAACTACGCCATACCCTCCAGATATACTTATTACTGCTACATTTTGCATTTTAAAAACTCCGTAACAGTCAATTAAACGAGCTGTGTGAAGTAACTGTTCTAGCGAATCCACTTCGATAATGTTATATTGACGAAAGAAATTTTTCCAGATTCTATTATTTCCCGATATTGAAGCTGTGTGAGTTTTAGCTGCAGTTGCTCCGATTTCACTTTGACCTCCCTTTAAAACTATTATAGGCTTGGTGTTATTCTTAAGAATAGCTTTAAGTGTATCTATTCGACCTTCTTTAATTCCTTCTAGATAACATAGGATAATATTTGTCTCTGGATCGTTTATTAAAAAAGAGAGAAGGTCAACAAAATCTAAATCACCGCCATTTCCGAACGAAAAGACTTTAGAGAAATTAATACCCAATTCACTAGATGAATAGATTGCAATATTGCATATTCCTCCAGATTGAGCAATAAATCCAATGTTTCCCGCAACTGTTGGGAATCCTGTACGCCAAGCGATTCCTAACTTAGGATAAAATAACCCTAATCCATTTGGCCCTAATATTCTTACTCTACCTTTGGCTCTTCTTACCAATTCTTTTTCTAATTCAACGCCTTTTTCTGTTCCAGCGTCTGAAAACTCTGAGGTAAAAACAGTGACCAATTTTACTCCTTTTTCTACGCAATCGTCCATTACTTCTAACACCTTTTTTGCCGGAATTGCGATAAATACGAAATCTACTGGTTCCGGGATATCAAGAATTGAAGCATAAATATTCTCTTTTGGAAAATTAGGTATCTCTTCAGCGTTAGGATGTACAGCGTATAGATTTCCTTTAAAATTATATTGGTGGTTTCTTAGAAAGAAATAATCTCGCTTTCTTGAGGCGCCTATTACAGCAATGGATCTAATGT
>JAEOUK010000473.1 GCA_016839385.1 Promethearchaeota archaeon | reverse complement strand
TATATGCAAGGACCAGAAAATGGTCCAGCCTATATTAAACGAAATAAAATCTTGGAGGTAGCAAAGCGGAAGAATCTAGTTTTACCTGATTTAAAAGCATTTCAGCAATTCCGTTTAGATTCGTCTTTCATAATTCCCGTTAATGCGAAATCTGAGAAGTCTAGAGTATTAATCTCCAAAAAGAAGGATGGAGAAAATCATTTAGAAAAGGAATTAATTACATCGTTAAATTTTGTTGAGGATTGCAGTCCTTTTTATAAAAGAAAGTTTTTAATAAAACCAGATGGCAGAAAAAGGTTAATAGCAGCACCTGTATCCTATTTAAAGAGATATCAAAAAATAATATTAGAACAGATCTTAGAGAAAGCAGTCTTATCGAATAATAGCACTGGATTCATCAAGGGTAAATCTATAATTTCAAATGCTCTTCCTCATGTGAATGCTCAAATCTTAGTAAAAATTGATTTAAGAAATTTTTTTAATTCAATGATATTTTATCATGCTTTTGAGGTATTTCGAGGATTTGGATATAATCGACCCATATCAGGAATCCTAGCATGTATTTGCACTGATTGGTACAAAACAGGAGGGAGATATGTACCTCAAGGCGCTCCCAGCTCTCCAATGATTGGTAATCTATATACAACTCATTTAGATAGACGGCTAGAAGGATTATGGTCGAAAAAAGGATTCAAATATACTCGCTATGCTGATGATTTGTCATTTTCAACTGGTGAGGAAAAAATCGCAGTTCGAGGTTTAATTTATGCAACCTATCAAATAATTAGAGATGAAAAACTACAAGTAAATAAAACCAAAACCTTTGTGTACCGCAAGCAACATAAGAAAAGTGTCACAGGAATTATCATTAATGAAAAAATTAACGTCGATAGAAAATGGTTGAACAAATTTCGCGGAGAGTTACATCGTAATGCAAAATACGGATTACCCATTGACGAACGCTTAAAGAAAATGATCTATGATCAATTAATAGGAAAATTTGCATTTTTACAGATGGTAAATCCTGAAAAAGCGAAAAAATATTCTCCTTATATAGAAAAGATAAAATTAGAATGATATTTTTCAACAAGAAAGAAATTTGGAGTCCCTGCTATCGAACTCATATTTTCCGTAGGAAATTTTGATATAAGTTCTCGCCTTATATCAAAAATTGTTAAACTCGATATTCGTAATCCACCACGATGACTCATCGCAGCTCGTGAGACGCCAGGGACATGTTTTATTAGGAAATTCGTTTTTATAATTCCATCTATCATCCCACAAATAATAATAAGTGTTTGATTAATTTATCATATGGCAAAAATGAGTAAATCAGAAAAGGTATATTTAGGTACTACACCAGATCATTTTGAAAAGGAAGGAATGCAATTAGTTCCTGAGAAATGGGAAGATGGTCAACGAACACCTCTAGATCGCCGTCATTTCGAATGGTGGTATTTTGATGCAGAACTAGATGACGGATCAGTTATTGTAATTATTTATGCCCCAAAACCATTTTTTGATACACATTTTCGCATTTTTCCTATTGCAACAGTTGAATATACATATCCTAATGGAGAACGAGTACGTGATTATTACCATGAGAAAGATTGGAAAAATAACTTTTATTGTTCTAGGGAAGAATGTGATGTTCGTGTTGGAGAAAACTATTTTCAGGGAGATCTAAAAACCTATAATATCCATATCAACACGAAGACAATTAAAGCAACCCTAAAACTTGAAAATAAATCAGTGGCTTGGCGACCAGGAACAGGTTTTTTATATTTTCGAACAGGAACCCAAGAGAAGTTTTTTTCATGGTTCCCATCAGTTCCCTATGGATTTGTTTCAGGGGAAATTACCCTGAAAGGAATTACTAAAACAGTTACGGGGCGTGGATATCATGATCATAATTGGGGAAATGATGATCCAAGTAATTTATTCAATCATTGGTATTGGAGTCGTTCTCATGTTGGAAATTATATCTTATTAGCATGTGATTTAGTTCCTAAGAAGAAATTTGGTACAGAACATGCACCTTACATTGTATTATTTGATAAAGGACAAGTAATTGCAGATGATCCAGCTAGAGTTTCAATACAGCGATCTCCACCTATCATTCATCCGAAGACGAAGAAATTTGTAAATAATGAACTTATATTTCATTATAATGATGAAAATACTAAATTTCAACTAAAACTTGAACGAAAAAGAGATATTGTACTGCAATCCTTGCAACTCATGCCTAGTTTGCATCTATTCATCAATCAACTAGGCAAAAGACCATATTATCACCGTTTTCTAGGAGATTCCACTTTAGATTTAAAGATCGGAAATAAAGAAGAAGAATTCAAGTCGACCGTTTTGTACGAATTAATGTATTATGGAAAAAACCTCCACGTTTCAGATTTATAATTAATTAAACTCTGAAAGAAAAGATAATAAATCTGTAAACCAATTTCTAAAAGAGGAAAAGTGAAAGATCTCACTCAAAAAGCCTTAGAAGTTTGTAGTAATGAAGGAGCATCTTATGCGGATATCCGAATCATTACGATAACGGATGAGGATATTACAATTAAACTTGGAAATATTGATGTTCTCAATCTTTCCACAATTAAGGGATTTGGAATTCGCACTTTAGCAAATGGGGGATTAGGTTTTGCTGGATCTTACCTAATAACCCCTCAAGAAATCGAACGAGTTGCGAAACTCGCTGTTAGGATTGCAAAGGCTTCCGGATCTACTCGGAAGAAACCAATACAGTTCATAGATGAAAAAGCTGTCGAAGACAGTTATAAAACTCCTATTCAGAAAGATCCGTTCTCAATTCCAACAGAAGAAAAAATCTCTGTATTAATGGAAGCAGACAAACGGATGCGAGCAAAATCTGAGTTAGTAAGGATGTCTCAAGCTGATTACCGCGGATTTCGTGAGGATAAAATTTTTGCGAGTTCTGAAGGGGCTTATATTACTCAACAAATCACTTTTTGTGGAGGTGGAATTTCTGCTACGGTTGCAGAAGGAGGAAAACAACCACAAACTCGTTCAATTCCTGCATCTTTTCGTGGTGATTTCTCTACTCAAGGTTATGAGTATTTTGAAGGATTGAACTTGGTCGAACATACAGATAGAGCTGTTAATGAAGCTGTTGCATTACTTGATGCTCCTCAGTGTCTGTCAGGAAAAATGACGTTACTATTGGATGGAACTCAGCTAATGTTACAAGTCCATGAGAGTTGTGGTCACCCAACAGAACTTGATCGAGTTCTCGGAACTGAGGCAGCATATGCAGGAACTAGTTTCATGGTGCCAGAAAAACTCGGAAAACTGAAATATGGGTCTGAATATGTCAATATGACCGCAGATTCTACCTTACCAGGAGGTCTGGGAACCTTTGGATATGATGATGAAGGAGTATCTGCTAGAAGAACAGAGCTAGTAAAAAATGGATTATTTGTAGGGTACCAGAGTTCAAGAGAAACAGCAGCATTACTTGGATTAGAAAGAAGTTCTGCAGGTATGCGAGCAGACAATGCACAACATATACCTTTGATTCGAATGGTCAATATCAGTTTAGAACCTGGGGACTGGACTCGAGACGAAATAATCGAAGACACAAAACATGG
>JAEOUK010000472.1 GCA_016839385.1 Promethearchaeota archaeon | reverse complement strand
TTGCAGAATGGGAAAGAGTACAGAAAGAACAAGAAAGAATTTGCGAGTTTCTAAATAAAGCAGATGAAATTCATGTAGTAGGAGAAGATACTGATTTGCATCTGAGCTGTAAAGGAAGAACTTGGATAAATTGTAGTGGACAAAAAAACTTGCCCGATGGTGAAGTATTCACTGGTCCAGTGGAAGAATCTGTTAATGGAAAGATTCGATTCACATATCCAGGAATTTTTCAAGGGAAGGACATAGAAAATATTTACCTAGAATTCAAAGACGGGCATGTTGTAAAAGCAACGGCTAGTAAAGGTCAAGAATTATTAGATCAAGTTTTGAAAGTGCCAAACGCAGATATGGTTGGGGAATTCGCTATTGGTACAAACTATGGTATCACTAAATTTACAAAGAATATGTTGTTTGACGAAAAAATTGGTGGTACACTCCATATGGCTTTGGGAATGTCAATTCAAGAAAGTGGAGGAAAAAATCTATCCGGAATTCATTGGGATATTCTAAAAGATATGAAAAAACCAGGTTCTAAAATTACTGCTGATAGTACCGTTATTTATGAAGAGGGTCAATGGAAAATATAACCCTTAATTAAATTCAAAATAGTTATTTTCTTTACTTTTTTTAATTTTCAAATGAGAAATTGAAATTATAAACAAAAGTAAAAAAAAGATTCGAGCATGCATGAGTATATGCACCTTCAAAGATCTAAAATTCTGACTTTAGGTATAGTATTCTTAGCTTTTTCTATTTCAATCCAAAATTTCGCGTTTAGTTCTCCCGAAGATATAACTCCACCAACTGGAATCGTGCTTTTCATTGGAGATGGGATGGGATTTCCTCAAATTGAAATTGCACGACTAGTGGAATATGGTCCAGAGGGAGAATCAGCGATCCTTGAGCTTCCTTATCAAGGTTCAGTTTCTACGACAAACATTGATGGGGCAACAACAGATTCGGCAGCTTCTGCAACTGCAATAGCAACAGGGGTAAAAACAAGAAATGGAAGGATATCAATGAATTTTGACGCAAGTCTGGATTTAGAAACAATCACGGAAATTGCAAAAAATAATGGATATGCAACAGGAATAGTAGCAACTTGTCATCTAACTCATGCAACTCCAGCAGCATTTATGGCACATGATTCTTCTCGAAATCACTATATAGAAATCGCTGAAGACATATCTACTTCAGGTGTGGATGTTATTTTTGGAGGGGGAAGTAGCTCTTCTTATTTAGGGAACTATATTTCTCAAATGCAATCGATAGGATATAGTTATATCACTAATAAAACTGAATTAAATTCTTCGTTAATTGATCCTATTCTTGGCTTATTCACGAGTGTTTCATTAACACCAATGTTTGAAAAAAATGACACAAGTCCTCAGCCATCTCTCCAATTAATGACTCAAAAAGCCATAGAACTGCTAAATAATACCGGAAATCCATTCTTTCTAATGGTGGAGGGAAGTCAGATAGATTGGGGAAGTCATGATAACGATCCTGTGTATGCAACCCTAGAAACTATTGAATTTGAAAAAAGCGTGCGATTTGCGAAAGAATTGGCAGAATTGGACAATAAATTACAAGTTTTAGTTACTGCTGACCATGAAACTGGTGGTTTACATATTGGAGATTATACATTTCTAACTTCATTGCCTTCGGAATTAGATGATTACGAGACACAAAAATACAAAAGAATTGAGAGAGTTAACCAAATTGAAACGAGTTGGACTACAGGCGGACATACTATTTCTAATGTAATTCTTGCTGGAATTGGACCAAATGCAAATAAAATACTTAATGCAACCCATCACATTGACACATTTTCGATAATGCGCGAATTAATTGATGGAAAAACCACACCTTCCCAATTAAATTCATATAAAGGCTACTTTAATCTGTATGTTGCATTATTCTTAGGATTATTGGGTTTAACAGCGGTGTTAACTGGAGTATTAACTTGGTTGAAGGAAAGGAAAAGGAATAGAAAATAAAATTCAATTTGGTTATTTTTTCCGATTTCCAGCTTGGATGCTATAATAATATATTAAATGCACTAGGATGCCTAAAAACCATCCTCCAACTGGAAAGAACCACCATTGAATCGTACCAGAAATAAAATTATCGAAAATCAAGTATGCAGATACGAATATATACAATCCCACATGGTAAAGAAGGATTTTCTTCTGGATGTTTTTGATCGGTAGTATTTCCAATATTGTTACTAATAGATGTATTGCTAGGGCTAGGGTAGTCGCTCCGAGTGGATAGAGATACCATTGATTTTCAAATCCGGTAACGAAATTAACTATGAGTAAATATGCATTTGCACATAAGAAAATAAACAGATGAACTACAAATGCATTGAAAAAATGAAAGCGTTTTGATGATTTTAAGTTCTCATGATCAATTCTAGCTTGTATGAACAAGAAAGATAAGATATGAGCAAAAAGAAGTGCAAACCAAGCACTTATCGGAAAATATGCCCAATTAATGGGATCTGAGAAATTCAATCCAGTAAAT
>JAEOUK010000471.1 GCA_016839385.1 Promethearchaeota archaeon | reverse complement strand
GATTATCCCGAAGCTGATGGAAATCGTTTCTATAATTACGTTTATGACGAATTTTACAAAGATATGACAGTGACTCTATTAGCCGAAGATAGTGGAATTGCAGCTGGAAGGTCAAAGTATCCTCATAACGGATCTTTAACTGCTGCAACCCTGTGGGAGGGTATAACCAACGGAACCTCGATTCTCGGTATATGTGGTCATGGAAACGCCCCAGGAATTTACCGTACAATTTGGGATCAAGATAAAGATGCAGACGGTTTGTTTGATTGGGATACAGTTATTGCAGGATATTATAGTAATCCTACTTCAGACAATAAACATTCAGAGGTTATGGTTCATTCACAAACTTCCGGATATACTAACCCAGGCAACATGCTTAGTGTTACTTACTTAATGGGATGTAGCAATGGGAATTTTACAACTCCAGGTCTGGATAGTTTAGCTGAGTATATGTTAAAAACGGTGTCAATAGGTTCTATTGGTGCTGACCGTATTGTTTGGGGTATGGATAATTGGACAGAGACGGAACATGGAGGATTTTACTCTGAAGGGCTTTCATATAGATTTTACGAGCAATTAAGCATGTATGATCAACCTGGAAAAGCAATGGCTTTAGCAAAACAGGATTATTGCGAAGATAATGCTACTTATGGACTTCCCTATTTTCCGGCTCATCCAGATTGGACACAACCAAAATGGAGTGAAAAAACAGTCAAACACTTCAATTATTTTGGGGACCCTGAACTTCATGTTTGGATGGATATTCCTGAAGTATTAAATGCAACATGGACCATTCACAACAGCACCAGTACTTTGATTGATGTATTTACATCTGGCTCAGGAGCAATTGAAAATGTTACCGTGACACTCACCGATGATTCAGATACAGTATTTTTTGAAGGTGTGACAAATTCCTCTGGACAAATTATAGTTCCATATGATTATGTTACGACCAATAGTAGCATTTTAGTCGCGTACAAGCCCCGATATATTCCTATGATGACCGCACGCCAAGAATTTCCGACTCCGGACGTTCCAGTCCTTAGTGAAATAAGTCCTAGCATTGATAGAGACGGCACGATCAAGTTAGACTGGAACGATGTGGAAGATGCAATTTCTTATAATGTTTATCGAGATTCAAATATATTATATGAGGTGAACGGTAGAACTCCTTTAGGAAGTACAACTCAATCAGATTACACCGATCGCGGCTTGAATGATGGTATCTATTATTATGTGATAACAGCGGTGGGTGATTATGGAGAATCAGCCCCATCCAATTGCCGCTTTGTTACAGTTGAGCATCTCACAATTCCGGGATTTAGCATTACGATCCTTGCAATTGTAGGTCTAATAGGAATGGTCGTAATAATCAGTTCTGTATCAATGCGATTAAAAAAGCAACGGTAAATTTGATATTTTTTTATTTCTCTCTCTTTCTTAATAAGCGATAACCAATTAGGAATTTGGAAACAGTCAATGGAATATTTAACATTTTTCGAAGATATCAGAAAATATAAGAGTATAGTCTCTTTTATTATTCGATAACAACTTAGTAACAAAAGTGGAAAGGTATTTGAAAAAATGAATAAATCTAAATTATTTAGTTTCATTATTCTCATTGGTTTAATTGGTATGCTCTTTTTTTCAATTACACCTGTTTCTACAATGGATTTCTCAATATCTACCCCAAATTCTTCTTCAGTATTAAATGAGGAGGACGTGGATTATTTAATTATTACAGCAAATATATTTAAAGACCAATTAGAAGGCCTTGCATTATGGAAAACTCAAAAAGGAGTAAAAGCAGTAATCGAAACAGTAGAAGATATCAAAACTCTTTACACTGGTGCTGATACTCAAGAAAAAATCAAAGCTTGTGTTGAAGACTATCATACAACTTATGGAACTGAATTTGTATTACTTGCTGGGGATCATCAACAGGTACCAACAAGAACGGTCTTTGTAGATGAAGGATGGGATGAACCTGGTTATGGAGACGGGGATTCAGTTGCTTGTGACTCGTATTACTCCAATTTGAATGATTGGAACAATAATTCCAATTCCTTATATGGTGAAAGTGATGAAAATGGTATATTAATTGATGATTGGAGTTTATCACCAGATGTCTATGTAGGAAGATTATCTGCAAATAATGCAAATGAAATGCAAACACTAGTGAATCGAATTATTTTGTATGAAAGTAATCCACCAGTAGGAGATTGGATGAAGAGAGCACTTTTTGGCGGTGCAATGACTTATTTTGATGGCGATTTCTATGCTCCAGATTCAGACGATGGCGTTTTAGACTACCCAGAATCCGATGCGAACCGGTTCTTTAATTACGTCCAAAACCAATTTTATAGTGATCGGATAGTCACTTTGTTGGCAGAGGATGAAGGACTTCTTGCAGGAAGGTCTGATTATCCTCACAATGCATCCTTAAATATGAATACCTTAGAAGAGGGAATCATGAATGGGACGTCAATACTGGGAATATTCGGTCATGGCAGTGCTCGTGGCATATATCGTACTCTTTGGATTACTGATTATGATGAGGATGGATTATTCGATTGGGAAGGCGAAATGGAAACTCGTGTTGATGTATCCCAATGTAACTATGATGTTAGATTAATTTTCTCTGAAACTGCGGGTTATGCAAATCCTTCAAACATGTTCAGCGTCTGTTATCTTATGGGATGTAGTAATGGAAATTTCACAACCCCAGGAGTTGATAGTTTAGCTGAGTACATGTTAAAAACAGTAAGTATCGGATCTATTGGAGGAGATCGTATTGTTTGTGCGGAGAGTAACTGGACAGAACGCGCATATGGAGGATGGTATGATGAAGGACTTGCTTTCAGATTTTTTGAACAACTAAATACATATGACCAACCTGGAAAAGCATTTGCCTTAGCTAAAGAAGATTATCAAAATGATCGGATTGCATTAGCTTATCCTGAATGGAATCCCGATATAAAATGGAGCGAAAAAACTATTAAACAATTTAATTACTTTGGAGATCCTGAACTGCACGTGTACTCCGACATTCCAGAAGTTTTGAACGCAACATGGAGCGCTCATAATAGTACAAGTACTCTGATTGATGTATTTACAACAGAATCGGGTCCAATTGAAAATGTCACAGTTACTCTCACAGATGATTCAGACAATGTATTTTTTGAGGGTGTGACAAATTCTACCGGACAAATTATTGTTCCATACGATTATGCGACGACTAATAGCAGTTTTCTTGTCGCTTACAAACCTCGTTACATTCCGATGATGCCCGAACGCCAAGTATACCCGACTACAAACAATCCTGTACTTGCTGAAATAAGTCCAAGTATTGATAAGGACGGGACGATTAAGTTAGACTGGAACGATGTAGCAGATGCAATCTCCTATAATGTCTATCGAGATTCAAATGTGATATATTCCGTGAATGGAAGAACTCCTATTGGAAGTGCAACTCAATCAGATTACACCGATCGCGGCTTGAATGATGGTATCTATTATTACGTAGTAACATCAGTAGGTGAATATGGAGAATCACTCCCATCTAATTGTCAATTTGTCACAGTTGAACATCTCACAATTCCGGGATTTAGAATTACAATTCTTGCTATTGCAGGTCTAATCGGAATTGTGGTAGTAATCAGTTCTGTATCAATGCGACTAAAAAAGCATCGTTAAATTAGATCTTTTTTTATTTCTTTCTTTCTTAACTTCCGTTAACTATCTAGGGAATTGGAAACAGTTAATGGATAATTTAACATTTTTTGAGAATATTGCGGTCGATTTAAACGCGGAAGAAATAAAGGAAAAAATAAATCTCCGTAAGGGACTAAGAACTTCCGAAGATTTTACTTGGGCTCTGGAACGAGCTAAAGAATTAATTCATCCGCGTGTAGTGGTAG
>JAEOUK010000470.1 GCA_016839385.1 Promethearchaeota archaeon | reverse complement strand
TTTAATGCTGCTCTTCAAGCAAGGAAACAAACAAAAGCTATAACAGGAGGCAATCTAGTTAGTGGGTTGATATTATTAGGATTAATGATTTTATTTACCCCAACACTAGGAATTATTGGGGTAGTGCTTAGCAGATTGGTTGCAAGTTGGGGAGGGACATTATACCGCTGGAGAATGGTTACTAAAATTTAATGAGGATTAAATTTATTATTTTTCAACCTGTTTTCTTATATTATATTAGGGAAATTTCTGGAATAAATAAAACATTATAATTATATGAATAGTCAATCACAACATAAAATTTTGTTCATTACATCAAATCTCGGCGGTGGTGGTGCTGAAAGAGCTCTTGTGAATATTGTTAATAATATTGATCGATCCCTATTCGAACCATATTTGGTGTTATTTCAAAAAGAAGGGCCTTATTTAAATGATTTATCACCTGACGTTCAGATTTACGAGATTCAACCAAAAAATTATGGATTTCTATATAGGAATTGGGTTCGCATTAATGCAATTAAAAATATTTGTGATTCTATTAAGCCTTCATTAGTGATGAGTGTTCTTTGGCAAGTAAATATTGTATCTATAATAACAGCGAGTTTTAGGAAAATAAAAATTCCGTTTCTTGCGAATGAACAAAATACACCAAGTAAAGAGTTGCAATCATTATGGCAACGCTACTTGTATTGGCCTTTAGCAAAAAGACTTTATCATTATTTTCAAGGAGTAGTAGCAATATCTAGTGGGATCGCAAATGAAATCGAAATGATCCTATCATATCCTAATGATAAAATATCAATCATACCAAATCCAATTGACATTGAAAAAATTAATTATTTTGCAAATAAAACTCTAACAGAAACGTTAAGAACTCCAAGTTTGATATCGGTAGGTAGATTAGTTCCACAAAAAAACCACAAACTATTGATCAGAGCCATTAAATATGTAATAAGAGAATTTCCAGTACACCTTTACCTTATTGGCGAAGGGATTGAGAGAAAAAAATTAGAAAAAGAAGTAAAAAATCTGAAACTTAGTTCGCACGTTCATTTTTTAGGTTTTCAAAGTAATCCATATAATTTTGTTAAATCTTCAGATTTGTTTGTGCTTCCCTCAAATTTTGAGGGTTTTGGTAATGTAATCGTTGAAGCCTTAGCCGTTTCTACTCCTGTAATTTCGACAGATTGCCCGAATGGTCCAAGAGAGATTTTGAGAGATGGTAAATATGGTGTATTGGTTCCCGTATCTGATGAAAAAGAATTAGCCGATGCTATCTTGACATTACTAAGGTCTTCAGAAAAACGTAGATACTTCTCTGAGGTTGGGAGAAAGCGTTCGGAAGACTTTTCTACAAGAAATATAATTCCAATTTATGAGGAATTATTCTTGCGAACTATATCAAACTATGAAAATTATTAAACCTATTTTTATTGTTAGTACAGGAAGAAGTGGATCCTCAATCCTACATAGGATGATGACAGAGTGTTCAGAAATTACCTGGACGACTGGTGTATTAAATCGTTTTCCTAATATTATCCATCTTAATCGATTACTTATTGAACTATGTAGTTTGTCACACATTGGAAAAGTATTCAAAAAAAAAATACTACCAAGTGAGATGTATTCTTATTGGGAAAAACTATATCCAGGTTTTCGGAAAAGTTACAGAGATTTGACAAATCTTGATTTTTCTGAAAAAGATCAAAAAAATATTCGTATAGGTTTGGAGCAATTAATTTCTAATAAACGGAAAAGATTATTACTCAAGATCACTGGATGGCCTCGAATAAGATTTATAAACGGTATTTTTCCCGACGCAAAATTCATTCATATTTTTAGAGATGGTAGGGCAGTTGCTTACTCACTTTTTAATGTAGATTGGTGGACAGGATGGTTAGGTCCTTCGAATTGGCGATGGGGTCAATTGGATGAAAAAAAGACTCAATTATGGGAAAAATATAACTATTCGTTTATTGCATTAGCAGCCTTACAATGGAAAATACTTATCGATGCTATCGATACCGCTAGACAGTACATTCATAAGGATCAGTTTTTAGAAGTTAAATATGAAGATTTATGTGAAAATTCATATAAAGAGATGAAACGTATTTTTAGATTTTGTGAATTGTCATG
>JAEOUK010000469.1 GCA_016839385.1 Promethearchaeota archaeon | reverse complement strand
CTTAATTTGCATTGGTTACTTTGTTGTTCAATTCTCTTTCTCAATATTTACTAAATATCTGATAATCAGCATTTCCTCGTTGATAATAATAGGTGTTCTGCTGTTATTTATCAAGTATATTAATCCTTTGCGTGTTTTATTGGGAATGAGATGGAAAAAAGGAATATTGCTACTGAAGAAAAAAGAACGAATATTTGATTCTTCCTCACATATTAAATGAATGCTTAATTTTGGATGAGATAGTACATATAGGTAGTGTGGTTTGCCTATTTTTGAATCCAAATTCTCGTTTTTCTGTATTTTTTTGTTTGTTATTCATTTACCCAAAATATTTAAAACATTTTTTAGGTATGTAATGCACTCTTAGTAGGTGAAGAATATGGATACATTTGACTGGATTTTCATGATTACTGGATTTATTTTCTTTGTATTGATGATTATAGCATTTATTCTTATGAGTAAGGAAAAATTTGCAGTTTTACAAAAAGTCGGAGGTATCGGATTTTCGGTTTTGTTGATCCCTCTTATCGTAATTTTGATCGATTATATAGTTGTTGGGAGAGGATTCAAATTAATTTTATTCACATCTTTAATTGTCGTATATTTAATTGCGGAACTTCTACTGGACTTAGTGTTTAAAATTAACTTTCGCTCAAAACTTGCTCTTCATATTCCTTACATTATTTTAGAATACGCTGCTTGCTTTTCCTATGTATTCGGAACGCTAGATCTTGATAGAACAATCGGTTGGATTATGAGTGGATTTTTCTGGGCGATGCTGGGAATTCTTATCTATTATATCATCATCAGAAGAAAAAATAGCAAAATAGGTTCTAACAATTAAATTGCTAATCTATATGAATTTATTTTTCAATACGTTCAAGCATGAAGGATACAGGTCTAACACCATCTGTGCAACAGGAATACATCTTATATTTTTCTACCCAATCTTCATGATCTCCTCCCTTAGCCAAGACTCGCAAATCAGAATAGATGTCTTTCCAAGCGTAACCACAAAAGCCTTCTGGTTTTTGCATATTGTTACTGATAAATGTCTGCCCCTCGGTAAACGCTTGACAAACAGTGTATTTTTGCCCATTAGGACGTAGTGGAACATTATCATCAAAAATATAGTCTGGTGTAACCCGTTTTATTACGGTTATCATAATATCATACATTGTCATGATAGTGACGATTTGTATTTTGAAAATTTAAAGATTTCAAGTTATGCTGCAATAGAAATTATGATTCGTAATTTCAGAAATTCTTGTTCAACTTTCTCAAGAGAATTACGTAACGAATCAATTAAATATCACAATTAAATAGTGAATTAAATTTTGAGGATTTCACTACGTATATGTAAAGGATTTTGTCTATATTGAACCCTATTTCTCGATTTTTGTAACGTCTGTTAAAAAAAATTTATATGGACTTGAACTGAGTTAGCCTTAACTTTCTTATAAGAGAATTTTGTGATTTTTAATGGTACATTACAATAAACCAACAGCCGATGACATCGAACATTTCCAATCGATCGTTGGAAAACAATATGTGTCCGATAATCCGGCTATTAGAGCTTCTTATCTAGCAAAGAGCGTCATGGGATTGGAATCCCAGATTGCTGATGTCATTATCCGACCTCGCTACACTGAAGAAGTACGAAAGATTCTTGTCTGGTGTAACACACGAAAGATTCCTGTATCACCTATTAGTGCTGGTTTGTCCGGAGGATTTGGGTGTGCATTAATCAAACCGGGTGGTGTGCAACTAGATTTATCCCGAATGAACCGAATCATAGAAATTGATGAAGATGCAAGGTATGCCGTAATTGAACCAGGTGTTACTGCTGGAGAATTATGGGCTTACATGGAAAAGTATCATCCCGCATTCGCTCCACCTATAGCTGATGGAGCCCCTCCCGCTGCCACAGTTATGGGAGATGCCATTGATCGTGGATTTTCACTTTACACGAGTTCTGTGGGGCCACAGGGTGATAATTTCATGGGTGGGGAGGTATGCCTTCCAACGGGTGATATTCTTCATTTGGGTTCATGGGCACTCCACGGAGTAAAGCCTTTCTATAAGTGGGGTCTCGGTCCAGAGCTTTTCAGTATGTTTATGGGATCCCAAGGTGCTATGGGTGTTTTTACAAAAGGTGTTGTGAAAATTTATCCTCACCCTGAACATAAAACCATCAAAGCATGGGCAATGTCCAATCCCTATGATATGCAGAACCTTACTCTGAATGCAGGTAAGCTCGAATTTGG
>JAEOUK010000468.1 GCA_016839385.1 Promethearchaeota archaeon | reverse complement strand
TTACCTGTATTTTTTCCTTTGGAGAACATGATTTCAGACCCTTGATGCAGATTATCAATCCACGCTATCTCAAATTGTTCCTTTTTTTCATTATACCCGTATATTGCTAACCCTGACATCTTCTCTCCCATTAAAGTTCCTTCATATTCATGGAGTAGAAATAATCCACCTAAAATTTCTTTAATTGATCCTTCAATCGTAGATTCATCCGCTAATTCGTTAGGTTTAAAGTAAGTTTTCGCAGTACCTTTCCAATTTCCAACCATTTGGTTGAAAAATTTCTTCTTATCAAAATGTGCTGTCATATGAACACCTTTTTCAAAATAAAATCAACGACGGGTTATTACGCTTAATCTTATAATAATTAATCAATTTAAACCAATAAAAAAAGAATAGAATAGTAATTGAAATCAATTCAATCAAAATTCAAATTCAATTCATCTCCAAGAAGATAATGGTTAAACCATTTGAGATTTTGTTCCATGATTAACAGGTTTTCTCGAGGTTTGGTAATTGGATGTCCCATTTCAGGAAATATATAAAGTTCTACAGGAACCCCCATTTCTTGTAATCCTCTATAAATTTCTTTTGCGTTGGAAATTGGAACCCTTTCATCCTTAGCACCGTGCTGAATAAGTGCAGGAGTTTTTGCTTCTTTAATTTTGGTTATCGGAGAAGTTTTTACATAATTATCTCGATTTCTGAAAGGGCTAGATGAGAGATAATGTGTAGTGAATAAGGGGATATCATTACTGATATGGTATGTATACCAATCTCCTATTCCCGCACCAATAGAAACCGCTTTAAATCTTTTAGAATGCATACTAAGGAATGCTGATATATATCCTCCTTGACTCCATCCCATACATCCAATTCGTAAGGTGTCTATAATGCTTAGTTCATCTAAATAATCAATCGCGCTTTCAATATCCCACATATCTCCTATTCCGAGATTATCTTTGTTCAATTCCATAAATTCTTGTCCTCTGCCAATCGATCCACGATAATTCGGTTTTAGGACTAGAATATCTTCATTTATAAATTGAATTGATGGGTAGTAAAACATATCATTCCAATCAAGCAATATTTCCGAACATACACCTGTAGGTCCACCATGAACTACAAAAACTAAGGGATATTTTTTCTTGGGATCATAATTATCAGGTTTTCGAAGTATCCCCTCAATTTCAACACCATCCTTGCTTTTCCACTTAATAGTTTCGACAGTACCCGTTTTCCAGCCATTAATTTTAGAGCTGAATGAAGTTATTTGATCGAATTCGGCTTCTCGACCTGAAGAAATTGTTTTTGAAACATATACCTCATTGAATTTATCATTTGATGGTGCACAAGTACAAATTCTTCCTGTATTTGAGACGTCAAATACTTCATTTAAAACTAAATTCTTGATATCTATTTCGGTAATCTCTTTTTTTTCAGTAATTTTTTTCAATTTACTTTTTGTATGCTCAAAATGTGCGAAATATATACCAGCATCAGTCCATTTCCAACCCCAAGTTTCTCGATCTACCGTTTCAGTCAGTTTTATGAGTTTATTATGAATTTTCTCATTAGAAAGAAGTTCTTTATTTTGTTTTACATCTAAAATCCATGTATCTGCGATTGTGTAGAACATCGTATCTCGTTCTCTCATGGAGATTAGAATCTTATTACCCTCAGGAGAAACGGCAATAATTTCTGATGATTTTGGTAGAGCAATCTTAGTTAGTCTACCGTAGTAAGAAACATCTTCCTTTTCTTCTTCCGTATTTTGTTCTTGATGTTTTTGTTTTTCCTTAGAATTCTCAATAAAAAGTTCTAAGGTTTTGTCAGGATTAAATTCTAATCGATAACAACTTATGTCTAAATAGTAAACTAAATCATCATAGGGTCTACAATTAAAAAATATTGCATCATTTCTTGGAGAGACGTGGAAGTCAATAATTTTAAGAGGGTGGTTGAGTAATCTACTTATCTCAATTATCGGTTTGATAATTTTATTTGCAGTGTCCGTATCGCATTCTTTTTTTACATCAGAATAATACTGTCTCATCTTTTCGATGTCGGTATAATATAAAGCAGAAGAAGATTCCTCATGCTCAAAATGCACAAAGTTTCCATATTGCGTAGTTCTTTTCTTTTTTTCCTCTTTTTCTGGATTGTTTCCCAAAAATATTAGTCCATTTTTAAAAGGTTTGAATGATTCGACTCCCGATTTCAAATCTGTTAATTGCCATCCATCTCCAGTTAAATTTTCATATAACCAAACTTGCTGTTTTACCTCTTTCTCTTCTATGGGTGCTTTTAGAATTAGTAATGATTGATTTCCAAACCACTCGATACTCGTTATGATACAATTATGAGTTAATCGATTAGTTTGCGAGGATAAGCAATCGTAAATAAAACATTCATGTTCATATAAATTTTTGTTCCAATTTGCGTTCATTGTTATGTATGCAATTTTATTTCCATCTGGAGATATTTTTGCGATTGTGGGTAGAGTAAGAGAAATTAAATCTTCAATTGAAGGAATAATTGAGCTGATTTTCTCCATAATATTCACTATCTAATTGTAATAAGGTTTTAAAAACATTTCAACCAATCTCACTGGATTAAGAAATCTTGGACAACAACTGAAAAAGAAATATACAGGATCATTTATTTCTGACTAGTAATCTTGATAGGGTTCTCAACATACACTTCTTGTACAGCATAGTTACCATAATTAATGGAATAGCGTGAATCCCATACGGATTTGACGTCATCAACTACTGAATCCGTCATTTCCTTCTTAACTTTATCTGTTACATCGCTGTAAATTGTATTACCCAAAAAGGTTTTAACAATTTCTCCATCCTTTGAAACAATTTCACCCGCTTTGATCGTGAATGCTGCATCGGAAAAAGCTTTCTCTATTGCTTTTCCATCTTTTTCATTAGGATCGAGTCTATAAATAGCAACGTCTCCGTCAGCACCGATGCCTAAATGTCCTTTTTGTTGTAATCCTAAACATTTAGCAGTTCCTGCTCTAGTAATCCATGCAATTTCTTCTAAAGTATACTCTCGATCAAGACTGGACAATCCACTCTTGGATGTGGCATCTTTGTTAATGCTTGCAAGTTTTTTCTCACGTGATTTCTTACTCATCAACCAGGAAATAATCGTTGGATAATAAATAAAAGGTCCTCCATTCGGATGATCAGTTGTGAGGAATATTTGCTGCGGATTTTTGATGCCTAACATTATTTCAAGTCCAGTCGCCCATTGAATAGCATTAACTCCGTTTTTCGGATTGAATATATAAGGAGTTAAACCCGAACCTGCTTCTCCTTCTACTTGTCCATTAATCCACTTGATTCCTGGTTTATTCCCCCATGGAGAAAGAGCACCAATCTGATGAAGTTGGAATTCCCACGGACCGTCTGCAGTCATTGTCGTAGTATTTGTGAAGATAACCTGTCCAGCGTCAACAGTTATATGTTTATTCCTGTTTAAATAGTCGGTTATATCCGCCGCACCTGATTTGAAATCTTTCCAATTAGTTCCACCATATGCATTAAATTGACAATGAGTCATATGCATTACAGAATCATGGTGTTTTCCCGGAGTTATTCCTTTCATAACTTCGTAAGTTTCGAGAGTAGTCTGAAAATTCCCGGGATGCCCGAGATTATTACCATGTACGTGAATAGTATGAGGTAATCCGAGTTCTTCATTCACTTTGGCAAGATTCTCTAATATTTGACGTGGTGTGACTTCAAAGTATAAAACTTTCTCGTCTAAACTCTCACAATTTTTCCCCCACGCCCACGATTCAACCCCACCTGGATTTACGATTTTTATTGCATATCCTTTAGTTGCTTGAAGCAACCAAGCTACATATGCCTTTAATTTCTCAAAATCACCATTTTTAATATATTCCATCACAAACCAGTTATTTCCAAATAATGGAAATGCAAGCTTGTCAATAATTGGAGTATCTGAAAATTCTTCATGAGTATGTCGGGCTTTTAATGGAGGCATAGCGGGTTCAGTAACAGTAGTATATCCCATCTTAGCGTAGCGATAACCAGTTACAAACGTCGAAGGAACAGAATATCCTACCCCAGATCGGGTAATGTTCGTTTTCGCAACAGGATCCCCCATATGATCTTCTGGTCGGAACAATCTCCCAAGATTAACTTTTGCTCCAGAGATATGTGAGTGAATGTCTACTCCTCCAGCAAAAACGATACATCCTTTAGCGTCAATAATTTCTGCACCTTTATCTTTAATTTCTTCACTAATCTTTCCATCGGAGATAAAAATGTCTTTTTTCTCGCCTAGGATGTTGTTAATTGGATCGTATACCACACCATTTCTAATAATCGTTTTTGTCAACATAGACTTCACTTTGGAATTAGTTCCTGATCAGATGTTTTTGGGATTCGAATATTGATTTACAAGGTTCTATGGTGTTAAATCAGACTCTGATTTATTTAAGTTGATTTTATTTGATTTTGAAAAATCAAAAAAACTGGAAGAAATAATTAAGAAAAACTGGAATTTATGCCTCTTTTTCATATTTGTAAATAAAATCGAATTTGTTGAAAATCAAAGATATAGACTTTTTGGTGAAAAAATATGGGGAGAAGTGCTCTAAATGGGGATAACTGAACTTTAATCCTTATATATGCATGAAAAACAATCAAACTAGGAAATCTTCCAAAAAAAGTGATAAATTATGAATAAAAAATTAGTAAGCTATCTCGTGCTTGGTATGTTCTTATTTGGAGTTATGGCTACTTTATCGGCTACCTTAGTTGTAGCGCAAGGTGATGTAGAAGTTAACTCAAACATGCACCAAGTGCAGTTACAAGCAGGAGAGGAAGCAACATTTAGATTTAGAGAACGTACTAGACTTAGAATTAACAGCTCAGCCCCTGTGGATGTAGATATGGACTGTGATGCAATGAATGTCGGAGAATATATGTTCTCAGTAGAATTGAAAAATGCAGTAGGTGACGTTGAACTATCTATGACTTGCCGAAAAGATGGCACTTCTCTAGGTGCAAGCGGTGTAATGGTCCAAGCTCAAAATAGATTTCAAGTTCGAAATGGATTTGCAATCCAACTTCACACCAACTATACCGTACAAGCTCGAATTGGGTTAGAAATGACTCGTGGAGAAGCAATACGTGCAAGTTGGGCATTTTATGATGACGGGACTGATGAATGGGTGCCTGTAGCGTCTTCTTATCAAAATGGTATGTTGGTAGCTGATGTAGACCACTTTTCCACCTGGACAATTGTTGAAGGTGGTACCGCCTGGATTTGGGTAACTGTCGGTGTAGGTGGAGCAGCAGTACTTGCTATCGCAGCAATCTTCATTTTCAGAAAGAAACGTGCATAAAATAAATAATTTTATTTCATTTTTTTTAGTTTTAACTCAGCTAAATACATTATTAGCAACATAGAAAGTTCGATAAATCCTTTTCCACCATCAGTTAGAGTATACATCACACTAGGCGGTCGGGTTTCTTTTATCTCGCGTTCTATTAATCCTTGTTTTTGTAATTCTTTAAGACAGTCGGATAAGGTTCGAGAAGAAATTTCTCCTAAATGGCGTTTAATATCATTAAAAATTAGTCCATTATGGATTTCTAATTCATAAAGCACCTCAATTGTCCATTTACGTGTAATGAATCTAATGATATTCAAGAATGCTTGAATTTCACCGATTTTTCTCTCAGCATCGTGATCGAATCGTGCGAAATGTTCTGAAAATAGTCTACGAATTGTAGATCGGGATTGTTTAATTAAGGGTTGAATCTCAGTCCATTCTTCTATGTCAAACTCCATAAT
>JAEOUK010000467.1 GCA_016839385.1 Promethearchaeota archaeon | reverse complement strand
GGTTTTCGAGATAATCTCTTATATCCAAATACTGCAAAGATAAATATCAAATAACCCACTCCCAATATTCCACCGACGATGCTATGAGTAGTATTTGTCAGTAGTCCCAGTATGGAATCTTTCACTAAGGCACTTCCGAAATTGAAACAAAAATGAGCTAGAATTGTGATGAATAAACTTCCATGTGTATTATTATACAGCCAAGTCAAGATTTGAGAAATGCTCATAACTAAAACGAAGTAAATACTTTCAGAAATGATTGCAGATACTAGCCCATATTGCAAAGTTTGCCACTGAGAAGTTCCTTCAATAAAATATAAGGGAATATGCCAAGCGTACCATATTGTACCCAAAATCAGACTGGACACTAAAGCATTGTATTTTGATTCCAATCGAGGAAGCATAAAACCTCTCCAACCACCTTCTTCCGAAACCGGTCCAGAAATTAACCCGAAAATGACCATAAAAGCAATCATTCCAGCAGTCAAGGTTGTACTTGGTCCAGGAGATTTTCCAAGAAGGTAGAAGACAATTCCCACAAGCAATGGTGCTAATAATAACAAAATTGCTGCAAAATACCAAAGAAAATGGACTTTTAGTTTTACAAATCCTTCAATTATAGTTTTAACGCCATTTTTTCCTTCAGTTATACTTGCAATAATGAATCCGGAGATTGTTGGACTAAAAACATAAACAAACCACAAAATAGTATTGATTATGGTTGCATTACTTTGTGATATAAATGGAATGTTGAATATTTTATGCAGAATCGTGATTAAAATTGCAAGAAAATACGTTAGGATTACAAACCATAAGATTTGATGATTTTTTGAATTTTTTCTCATAAGTAAGATGTTTTATTAAATCGAGTTAAAATCATTTTGATCCTTTTGTTATCATTTTATTGATGATAAAAGGAGCAAGAAAATAAGAATTACGGACTAATTCCTACACCATACACATAGATTCGAGATTCAGCATCCATCCTTAACAATTGCAGCATATGAAATATAAAAGTATTAGATACAATCCGAGTTTTATCTGATAATTCCTTAATTAACTTCCATTCCAATTTATCGTTAGTGTGTTGTAATAGATAGCAGAAAATCACATCAGCATCGCTGATATTATGATTGAAGAAATCTCCAAGCTTAATTTTTACCTTTCGACGTAACCCAAAGACTGTTATTTTTAATTGGCACCAAAAGTATCGTAATGGATGTATTTCGATACCTACACAAGTAGCACCAAATTTTCTTGCGGCCATGATAACAACTCTACCATCTCCTGCGCCTAGATCGTAAATCGTATCACCAGGTTTGACTTGCGCCATATCTAACATCTTTTGGACAGTTTTCCGTTTGGAAGGTAAGTAAGGTGCACCTTTGTTGATCGTCCAAATAATTAGATAAACATAAACAAAGAACAAAACCAGCAAAATAGCTGAGATTATTCCATTGATATTCAACATGCTGATTTTACCTAGTTTCCCATAATATTTAACACTCTAACCTTTCAGAATCAGTGTTTTAATTTCTTCATATAATCCATTATTTCATTATTAATCTAAGTAATCACATTTTTCTTCCATACTCGATTCAATATCAGAATTGTTGAATAGTTCTAACTAAAACCGTGAGTTCATGAAAGAAGCGAGAAAAATATTATCATTAATGTTCATAACTATCTTAATTCTAGGAGGATTGGGATTAGGGAGTTATTTCTTGGTGATCAACAGAATTAGAGATTCTGAAGAAAGATTGGTAGTAGGAGAGTGGAATAACGTTAATAAAAATACAGAAAATAATCTCGCACATAATGAAGATTACAATTTTCTTCTAGGATGGTCAGATCTTGAGGAAGTGAATTCTAGCTATGTCAATTTAATAAATCAAAGTAAGTTTAATTTACTGATGCCAGGTTTGTATAAAATATCGTTAGTTGTAATATTCTCTGAAATAGTCGGGGCTGCAACGTATAGTATGCGTTTATTAATAAATGGAAATTCGGAAATAATTCTTGATCGATTTGCCTCTGCTTATGGTTCTTCAATTACTTATATTTCTATTACATCAATTTACCTTTCATACGAGGATGGTAACTTAAATTTGGAAATATTTGCGATTAGTGAAACAGATGATCCATTCACAGTAGATACAACGAATGAAAAAAATCAGTTAACAATAGAATATGTAATACAATAAAGCTTTCATTTAGAGTAGGATATCAGAAAAAAGAAAGTAAAAAAAATGGAAACTATACTTTTGACCCACAATTCGCGCAGAACTTTCCTGGACCAGTTAATTTTGCACCACAATATCTGCAATAACTCACAGATTTCGCTTCTGAAACAGGTTTTCCATTAATTTCGTTGATTTTAGCAAATTCTTCGTCAGAAACCTCTCGGTTTTCAATGTTGAGCTTATTCATCGACGTGCGTAAGTCCTCCTCACTTAACTCTTCTGCGGATTTGCCAGTATCTCGCTCTATTTCTTCGACTTCATTAGGGTAAAGTTTGTAAGGGCGATTTCCCGCAATTGCTAAGTATATAAAGCTACCGAACAAAATTCTACGAATGATTCGATGAGGGTATGGTCGTATAAATGGTCTTATTATTCTACCTGGTCTTATAAATC
>JAEOUK010000466.1 GCA_016839385.1 Promethearchaeota archaeon | reverse complement strand
GTGTTATTCCGTCTGATTGAGGATTAAATGTTACATTATAATATCCAGTAGTCCCGTTATTAATCAAATTTTCTTGATAAACAAGCGTATTAGTTTTCACACTGTACACTTTTAATACTGGGAATGCATCAATTGGAAAAGTAGAGACATCAGTTGCCGTAATAAGAACAGAAGCAAAGTAATCTTCATTATACTCAATTTGGTTACTAAGAGTATTTAGTGCTGTCATATTTGTCGTATAATCCACAGTACCTATACTCATATTTAGTCGGAATTGATAAGATATTGTGCCATTATTCGTAAAATTTGAATAACTAACTAAACCTGGGACAAAATTGATATAATTCTTATAATATTTCGCACGAATTGTATAAAATTCTTCAGGAGAGGAATTATTATCATAATAGTAAAACGGATTCCCATCAATGTCAAATGCTTCTCCATTTTCATTTGTTGTTAAATACACCAATGTATTTTCTATTCCCATATCTGCAACAGTTTCATATACTTCAATTAAAAATCCTACCGCGGGATCATCTTGATCGTCAATAAATTCTAACTGTACTTCTGAAAATGGAATGTCTATCGATTCAATAGCTTGGAAATACAGATCTACGTTTATCGAACCCGCATTTATAGAATTATTATGACCTGTAACAATCAATCTCACTGTATTACTTCTTAGAGAGTCAATTCTCATGAGTCCGTTACTATCTGACCAGAGACAAATACTTTTTGACCAACTTGTTGTAGAAGTTCCAGATATATCTTCATAGTATATTGTATCCCCACCAATATCGAATGCTAATTCCAACTCAATAGAATCAATATAATCAGCAAATCCTGATATATCAATGTCGATCCAGTTGAGAAGAGAATCAGCTTGATAATGAAAGATGAATTGGTAATTATTTCCTCCTAAGGGAATCATTGAAGTATCGTCAAAACTACCAATAATTGAAGTTGTATTTCCATTGGGATTTATTGTAGTGTCATTTACATAATTTGTAGCCATATTATAATTTTCATTTTGATACTGCACAGAAACATCATATGTGGACCTAGCAATCCATATGAATTCTTCAAGATCTGTATTCAAGGTGATGTTATCCCCTAATATTCCCCCTTTAGTTTCGTTCCATATAACTAAATCTCCCGATGTAAAATCTCCTCCATTAATATCTGTTATATCAAAATAAATCTTTTGAAGAGGGGTTACAAAAATTTCGTTTGAGTATAAGTCAACTGCACTATTAATTGTCAGACTATCGAGATAGACTGTTTCTTCTGAATAATAAGGAGTAGAATAGTTTACTTCAACATCATAGGAACCATCTTGAAGTAATTCATAATTTGCATAACCATTTTGGTCAGTAAATGCTGTCTCAGAAAATCCTGATCTTGTTATGGTAACTTCAGCATTAGATACAGGACCATAATCCATGTCCAATATTTGTATTGTTAAATCTGGATTTTTGGCTTTGGCAGCATAGATATAACTCAAAGGTTCTCTACGATATACATAGTTGTCCCATGAACCAAAAACAGACAGCATGCTCTGGTATGTTGCCAGACCTCCTCCTAAATATGAGTAAGAAGGTGGACTAATCCATTCTGATGTTCTATCATAATTATTCCAAACTAGTACACTTGGTTCATATACATTGAGTCCTTCAAATTTTCTAAAACTTCCAACACTCATTTCGATGTCCCCGTCATTGTCGACATCACCAAAACGTGGAAAATAGAGATTTTGATATGGGACTGAAGTATTTCCGTACTGTCCCCACTCCGATTCTTGAACGATACGATCTGGAATATCTTCGTTTCCTTTGACTTCAATTATAGCAATAGCAGAATTTCCTATTTCATCAGAATTTCCAATTATAATCTCTGTATAACCATCATAATCCCAATCATACATACTTCCTACGACAGGATCGTCAAAATTAGGATCATTTGGAACATTATAGGTACCTTCATATTCCATCTGATTAGTTTCGTTCATCTGCCAAATATATAGATATTTACTATTATCATTATCAGATGTGACTATTTCGATATTTCCATCATTATCAATATCTCCTGCAGAAATCGATCGAACTTCTGGTGGTAATTTTCCTCCAGGACCTAAATGTTCTGGTTCATTAGCTTCTTTATACTCATAGCTTCCCGTTCCATTATTCATCCATATATACAGAGTATATCCGTAAATATCACCAGCTCCCCCATCCAGATCTCCTCCAATAATATCTAAATAACCGTTGTGATCTAGATCTGCAATCGCCATTGCCTGGATATCGATATCACCAGTGCTGAAATATTCTTGAACGTTGAGAACATAATTCGATTGACCATCTAAAGTTATATTAAAAACGATAATATAATTCCTGTCTCGATAATTAGTTGCAATGATCTCATCTGAACCGTCATTATCCATATCTGCAGCAAAAATGTTAGTAAGTGTCCATCTTTGTGATCGAACATTACTATCTAACACATTCTCGAAATTTAATGGAGCTCCATCTAAAGTTGGCAAAGCGAAGAATATTCCTAAAGAAGAGCTATAATCCATTAACCAGAACTCCTCTTCTCTATCACATACGAGAAGTTCTACATCTCCATCCCCATTAAAATCTCCCGGAACAGGATCCAAATATTGCTCAATATACGAATGTGGTCTTCCATCATATAAAGTGTCACTTAAATCTTCATTCCAGATCGTTAAAGCACCTAAAGCACTATATACCGTATCTTGTACACTACCATAAGCGAGATGAAAGTTTTTATCCCCAATAACATCCGTTTTACTGTTGAAATCTTTATCCCATATCAAAGATTCAGGGGTGGATATTAATCCTCCCGTATTTTCAATTGTATCAAAATAAATCATGAATGTTCGATTTGTGTCAAAAATAGAGGTTCCAGACATTTCGAACCATAGGTATCCAAAAGCATTATTAACTGAATTATAATTATCATGCTTGTCCAAGGGAATAAACAGGGAGGGTATCACATATCGATTCATTTCTAATGGTTCATTTTGATTAAACAATACTGGATAATATGGGTCAGTTCCTTCATATTCTACTACACGAATTGAATCTTCATCAAAATTTTCCCCCAAATATCCTGCATCCTCTAATGCTTGGGTGAAGTTAATCCCAATTCTCACAGAATAATCGGTACGATCAATATAAGTAGAGTTTATCTCCAATGGAATTCTGTAGGTGAAACTAGTGAAATTTGACCAGTCATAAATTCCAGAAGGATCATAATTACTAGATGATTTCAATCCAAGTTCTTGTGGTGGAAAATTAGAATTTGAATGTGTACTTAAAATAAAAGCACTAGGAACTAACACATAAATGCTTAGGATAATAAAAGTGGTAAGCATTACTGTTGTAAGTTTTTTTTTAAATTTCGTCAATGAAAAGTCACCTTCATTTTTCAAATTCTTAAATATTCTAAATTGTTAGGGAAAAGTCACGATCCTATTGCTAAATGCATTTGGTTAATTATATCAGAATATAGATGAGAATTGAAGAGAAAAATGAAAAAGAAGTAGTAGTTGTGACCGACACAAATTCTACAAACGACTATTTTTCAGAAGTCGTTTTTTTTATGGTCTTTTTGGATTTTGTTGACGTTTTTGTCTTAGTCTTTTTAGGAGTAGATTTTTTTTCTGGGGCTTCGCTAGTAGATTTTGAAATCTCTTCAGCTAATTCCGTATCTTTCTCCAGTAAAGGCTCATCATGGTCGTGGTCGTGGTCGTGATCATGATCATGGTCGTGAGGTGCTGGTGTTGGAGGTTTCTTATACGAGTGAATGAAATTTACGGTTTCAATGTCTAAGTTATTCTGAAGATCATACGAAATATAGAATTCTTGCATTCCGACGCCTTGTTGTAATCCAAAAAAGTCAGGAGTTCCAATATTTAGAACATTGTCTGCTTTATTAAAATCAATATTGAATCTTTCTTGCTCTAATCCGGGAATACGACGGGAAATGTATGCAAATACCTTATCTTCGAATTTATCAATTCTTTCTAAAGGTTTTATTCGGTATTCTACCTTTCTACCAGCTAAAGGATGGTTGAAGTCTACTCGAATACGACCTTGATCTACAAAAATTACAGTTCCGCGTTTATTTGTCTTAGGATCATGATATTCCATGTTCACTTGAGGTTTTTTATTCATAACAGCCATGAATTTCTTGTAAGACATTTTTTCGATGTTTTTTGTATCTCGCACACCGAAGGCATCTTTGGGGTCCAAAATTACTGTCTCTTCATCCCCATACTTCAGTTTCTCGGATGCTAGTAAATCCCCGATTTTATCAAACACTGTTCCGTTTTTTTCCCCTACTAGAACAAGTTCCGGGGTATAAAGATGGGATTTTTTCTCATCGTAATTAGGTAATTTCTTAGCGTCGTCCATATTAGAAACCTGAAATGTGACCGAAGCATTATCCGTGGCAGTAGGTACAGTTTTCCCAAGCAGATCTAACTTAATTAGATCCCCTTTCTTTACTTTTTGTCCAATATATCCCTTTTTAGAGGATTTTTCAGTTTCTTCCTTGGTGTCTATTTTAGAAGGCGTCTTCTTTGTAGTAGTTTTCTTTTTCGTCGACTTTTTAGTGGACTCTTTCTTTTCTGTAGTGCTTTTCGTAGACATAATTAGTACCGATTACTAGCTGATGCATGATCGATTAATCCATCGAATAAAGATTTTTTCGTTTTATTCCTCAAAAGTCATTATTCCACAAGGTTAAAATTGCGACACTACAATCTTGATATGAGGAATGTTGTATTGATCATTTTCGTAACCTCGCAACCCGAGCATCCAACTAAACAACAAATAATTGGCACATTAGATAATTCACGTATTCCATTTGAAGTTGTGGATCCTTCCATTTCGTGGAGGAAGTTAAATAAAAAATTAAAACATACATCGAATCCTTTTTGTTTATTTGCTCCGGATCATCAGCATATTTTTTGTTTGTGTGCTCATTTAAAGCGGAAAAATTATCCTGTGATAAATTCATGCAAAATTACTCTTCTCTGCCGTCATCGTATTTCAATAAGCTTACGAATTCAAAATCTCATTAAATCTTACAAAAAGGATAAGCCAAACATCCCTATTCACATTCCGAATCCCCGATTTTATCGTAATCCATCTCAACTTCAGAATAATTTGAGATCATCTGATTTTCCTATAGTCATAAAGTACCCTGTGAATCACACAGGAGTTCATTATGTTGATATCATTCCTGATAACGAAATTGATAAAATTCCCCGTTTTTTTAAGAAGTGTGGAGTATATATTGAAAAGTATATAGAGGCACAAGATATATTATTAAAATGTTATAATTTCGGAGATATTGTTATTACTCAACAAGAGTCTAATCGCCAGTCTTTATATCAAGCACATAATGCGAATCCCGATACGTACAAATCCCGAAAATATCGAGATACTGTTCAAACTCCCCCTGAAATTGAAGCCTTTACCCACTATATAGCAGAAGAATTGGGAATTACGATTTTTGGAATGGATTTTCTTATCACTGAAGACGATAATTACTGGTTAGTGGATTTTAATGATTTTCCAGGTGCAAGAGGAGTTGAAAATGCAGGTGAAATCATTGCTAATATCTTGATTAGAAAAATGGTAACGTATAATTGAATGATCCAAATCTTATAATTACTGAAATACCTGATCCAAACCAGTTAATTCAGTTTATGCGAGAAATAGCCATCATTTCAAACAAGGAATCATATGTGAAATTCCTTACCACCATTTCACACCACCATATTTTAGCTTTGATTGATGACGAACAAGAATAAAAATAAATTATAAGGATTCACCACAATAAACATAGTATTCAAGATTGGGGTCTAAAAGTTTCCTACCGCATTGAGGACAAACATTTTTCTTTCTTGGTGTTAGGTGGTTGATCCCAGAATTTCTCAAAATCCATTACTCACTACTTAACGAGGTGGAATACTAATTTAAAGATTTTTTCTGGAATAGGTTTTTAATGTTGTTTGCTCTGTGAAAAAAGAGAGAAAGCCAACTAAATGGCTGCGTACATAGAACATTCTGATTTCTGTCATTCCTTTCTATATTGGGTAGTGCGTGAATCGATAACCCCGCGCAAGAGGTTGTCCACACTTATCCGCAAGCTTTAGGATAAGGTTTCATTCACATCGATTTTGATTTTATTTATTCTTTTTACTTTCCTTTTTCGTATCGGTTTCGGGTTTTGGGTTCGGTGCGAGTTTCCGTAAGGGTGAAGGTCCAAGAGCAGAGATCTGCTTTGCCATTTCCGCTATGGTTTTCTGAAATTTTTGTCCTTCTGCAGCGGAACAGTAGTGCATGGAGAGACGTTCTTCCTGTAATCCCACAGATTCCATCACCTGTTGGAGATATTTGACATTTCTTCCAGCATGTTTTGCTCCTGTGGAATAATTACACTCATGTTCGTATCATCCGATGATTGCTACACCATCAGCACCTTTACCAAATGCACGCATGACCATATCAGAGGATACTCGACCACTACAACTTACCAATATTGATCGTAATGTTGTCGGGTATTGCGCTCGGATGGTACCGGCCATGTCGCTAGCTCCGTATCCTCATTTCCAACACATAAAGGCTACAATATGTAGTTCTTCTTGTACTTGATTCATTTCGGTGTGCCTCCTTACTCCAACGCTCGATATAAGAGATTATCGATTACGGCATTGAATTGGGAACCACGAGAGTTACGAACGGTAATCGCTTGACTTGGACAAGTACTTGCACATAAACCACATGCACGGCACTTAACTTCATCGACGACTGCGTATTTTTCCATTGGTTCCAGTGTTATTGCTCCATATGGACAATTCTCGACGCACATACCACATTTCGAGAATCGAACTTCATCCACTATCGCTTTTTCCATACGCATTGTATACACTCCAGGCTGCATAATAATGTTTGCTGAGGATGCTGCTCCTTTCGCTTGCATGATAGTTTCAGCAATCGATTTGGGACCTTGGGCTGCACCTGCTAACGATACTCCAACAGTACTTGTATCTACCGGATTGAGACGTGAGTGGTATTCTTTGAAGAATCCATCGGGAGTTCTTTCTAGTTTCAATTTCTCGTTGAGTATTTCGATTTCACGCGCAGGTTCCATGGCAGAACTGAGTACAACCATATCATACTCTTGTTCTTCCAGTTCCGAACAGTTTTCGAGCATATCATGCACATATACCTTGAGATTATGCGTTTCGGGATCTTCTTGGATACGAGGGATGGATGCCTTAACGTATTTGACACCGTATTTCCTGCTTTCGAGGTAGTACTCCTCGTAAGCTTTACCACCCGCCCGAATATCTATGAATGCAACGGTTATATCTATGTTAGCATCATGCTGCTTGATCAGTTTTGTGTTCTTGATAGAGATAAGGCAACATACTCCACTGGAACAGTGTTTGTTCCTTTTGAGATCCCGAGATCCGACACATTGGATGAAGAGGATCTTATGGGGATGTTTACCATCGGATGGTCGTATAAGATTCCCAAAAGTTGGACCGTTCGGAGCGAGGATTCGTTCCAATTCCAATTGAGTAATGACGTTTGGATATTTTCCATATCCAAGGTATCCCTTCTGTCGGAATTCGTCCCAACCTGTGGCAACAATTATCGTACCTATCTTCAGTTTCTCTATCTTGTCTGTATCGTCGAAATTGACTGCTTTGAGTTCGCATACGTCTGCGCAAAGACCACATTTAATACATTTATCCATGTCGATCTGTGCAATCATCGGCACTGCTTGAGCAAATGCAATGTAGATTGCTTTCCTAGTCCCTAACTGTTGATCAAACTCCGAGGATGCATACGCAGGGCATACGTCTACACATGCACCACAACCATTACAGTCTTGGTTAGTGTATTTCGCATGTTGCAGTATTTCTACCTCGAAATTCCCTACGAATCCGGAAACACTTTGCACTTCCGCAAGTGTCATGAGATGGATGTTTTCAGTTCTGTTAACTTCTAACATCAAGGGACCTAAGATTCAGATACTGCAATCATCGGTTGGAAAGGTTCGGTCAAGCATGGCCATCTTTCCACCGATTGTGGCTTGTTTTTCGACTAAATAAACTTCATATCCTTCATTTGCCAGATCAAGCGATGCTTGCATTCCTCCAACACCACCACCTATCACAAGCGCTTTCTTTTCCACGTGGAAGGTCTTTTCTGGAATAGGTTCGTGGAACACACAACGAGCAACACCTGCACGAATGAGTTCTTCGGCTTTAAATTGGGCTTTTTCCTTTTCATTCATATGAACGAAAGATACTTGTTCTCGGATGTTTACGAACTCCAGATAGGACGGATCTAATCCTGCATCCCTCAGAACCGCCTGAAAGACGGGACGATGTGTTTTTGGCGTGCAAGCGGCTACTACGATTCGATTTAGTTTGTGCTCTTCCACAGCTTGTTTAATCAAGTCTGCTCCTGAAGTGGTGCATAGACTGATATTATCTGTGGCATGAACCACGTTCGGCAGTTTAGTAGCATATTCAGCGAGTTTCTTTGTATCCAGTACACCAGCGATATTAATACCGCACCTACAAATGAACGATCCGATACGAATTAAATTTTCAGCATTTTCCGCTGTCATATGAATCCGCATCAGTGTTTAATTGTTGGTTGGTTAGTTCAAACTCACATCTTCGGGCTTATAATATTTTTCTTCGCTTTTTTTTTAAGAATGAAAAGAGAATTGATGATTGATGTTGGTAAAAATCAACGGAAATTTGTTTCCTCTAACTGTAGTTGGCTTTTAGCGTAGTTTTTGGTTAAAAATCGAACCTATTTCCCTAACTCAATTTTAAATAATCAAAATTGAACCTTTTTATAATTGAAT
>JAEOUK010000015.1 GCA_016839385.1 Promethearchaeota archaeon | reverse complement strand
TAAGGATTATTTGGTGATTGGAAAGGTAATTAAATGACTTCTATCATTATTTTATCAACCATATAGGTTGAAAGGTGACATAAGATGGCCGAATTTTGGGTATTCATAATTATATGTGTTGTAGAGCTTTTCATTTTAATACCACTATTAACAGGTATTAAAGTTGCACTAGAATATGAAAGATTAGTAATTTTCCGATTAGGAAAATATAAACGGACAATAGGACCAGGTTTGGTATATGTAATCCCAATACTCGAATCTTCAAGAAAAGTTGATTTGAGAATTATTACACAAGACATACCAAGGCAAGAAGTAATGACAAGGGATAATATCCCCGTTCTCGCAAATACTGTCGTCTATTTCAAAGTTGAAAGACCAGAAGATGCAGTTATTAAAATTGAGAATTATATCTATGCTGTAAGACAATATACTCAAGCTGCTCTAAGAGATACAATGGGAACTATGGAACTCGATCAAGTTCTAAGTGATAGAGATCAAATTGCTCTAGATATCCAGAAAATGGTGGATAGAGAAACAAGTGAATGGGGTATCGATATCAAAGGAATCAAGATACAAGAAATAGAACTTCCAGCAGAAATGAAAAGAGCATTCGCAAAACAAGCTGAAGCTGAAAGAGAAAAACGTGCTCAAATTATTCAATCTGAAGGAGAATTAATTGCATCACAAAACCTCGCAGATGCTGGAAAAAAACTTTCTAGTGAGCGTGGGGCTCTTCAATTAAGAACTTTACAAACTATACGTGATATTGCACAAGATCCAAGCGAGAAGATAATTATCTTTATGCCAAGTGAACTCTCTGATTTAGCTGACACGATAATTAAGAAGAAATAACTGGGTGAAAGCATTTGAGTTTAAAAGACCACAAAAGGTACGTTCAAATTGCTTTCAATGGCACTGCTAGACAAGTAAGAAGAGTACTCCCTCAAATACCTCACGATCCTAGAATAATTATTGAAGCTGGAACTCCATATATTAAATTAACTGGAATGGCTGGAGTACAGCTCATTAGACGTTATTGGAGAGGTTTAGTTGTTGCTGATATTAAGGTAACAGATGGTGCTGCCCTTGAGGTTATGTTTTCAGCATCTTCAGGAGCCAATGCTGCAACTGTCATGGGATCTGCTCCCGTAGAAACCTTAAACTTTTTCATCAAATTTTGTGCAAATAACGGTATACTATCTATGATTGATATGCTAGGTGTAGATGATCCACTTCGTAAAATGCTTCCATTGAAGCACAAACCAGACGTTGTTGTGATTCATAAAGGACGAGATGAAGAGTCAAACAAACGTAGGATTATACGATATAAGGATATAGCAAAAATACGTTCAAAATATGATGCTCTTATTTCTGTAGCTGGTGGCTTAGAGCCTAACAGTATAAGGAGTGCATTTTTTAATGGTGCAGATATAGCAATACTCAATGTAATTGGAGCAACGGATCCGAATGCTGGACTTCATGAAAATGAAGATTTTAGAAGAATAATGCCTGAGATTTTAGATGAAGTTGGTAACTAAAATTTTCCCTCCTTTTTCTATTTTAACAATCAAAAATAATATTCTTCCCCATTCTGAAATGAATGATTCTATCCTCTCCAAATTGTTTTCGCAAAGTTTCCCAAGCTAATTTGCTTATAGTATGATTGAGATAAAATTCAGTTTGTTCTAATCTATTCTTTAGAAGGTCAACTATATTCTTGAGTTTCTCTTTTGGTATTTCCATCAAATGCAAAGACCCAACAATTGCAACAATATCATCATTATATAATTCCTTTACCTTATCTACTACATTAACAATCCCTGAATGACAATCACCAGTCAAAATAACTAAACCATTTAGGGTTTTTAGAACAAATGATTGATCATCAAGAACGTGATCAAAAATCCATTGTCCTTTGCTATACCTCATAAAATGTTTTGAAATACACTGGGGTGCTTTTCTTTCTGAGAGAGGAATCTCTCCAGTTGTACTAATTAATGAAGTAATTTTAGTAGGTTCTTTATTGAAAATAAATTTGATTTTCTTTCCTTGAGTCTCATTTAATTTAGCGTATCCAGCATTCCATAAACGTATTGATTTGCAAAATGCTCTTTTTGGTTCTAATGCAGTTTCATGAAGATAAAGTGGGAGTTTTTTTGTGCTATTTCTGTGATTGAGAAAAGATTTGAGTCCCCAAATGTGATCAGCGTGACCATGGGATACTAACCCCTTAGTAATTTTGTCTGGATTAATTTTCAATAATTTCATGTTATTTACTAAGATTGGACCAATCATACCAAAATCCATTAACATCTGTTGAGAGCCTAATTTAATATGTAAGGATAATCCACGACAGAAATGTCTTCCATACCATGGATTTGTTTTCCTATCATAAATAGTAGTTATAACTGCTTTCAAGATTTTCTACTCAAAGATAACTGTTATTTTTTTCTCTTTTATTCTTTTTGAGCTTAT
>JAEOUK010000465.1 GCA_016839385.1 Promethearchaeota archaeon | reverse complement strand
CAATCGAAATTCGTGATAATCCTTCCCTGATTAGTAAACCGGTAATAATTGGAGCAGACCCAAAAAAAGGAAAGGGGAGGGGTGTGGTAACTACATGCTCCTATGAAGCACGTAAATTTGGATTACATAGTGCTATGCCAATCTCTCAAGCGTATAAATTATGTCCTCATGGAGTTTACCTACATGGTAATTATGAAAAATACCATGAAGCATCTGAATCAGTGATGCAAATACTCCGCTCATATAAGGTAGATTTTCAACAAGCAAGCATAGATGAGGCTTATTTAGACTTCACGGATATTTGTCATAGCTATCAGTCTGCAATGAAAATCGCTAAAGATATACAACTGAAAATTAAAAATTCTGTAGGAATTACATGTTCTATAGGTTGTTCAATAACTAAATCAATTGCAAAAATTGCTTCTGATTATAATAAACCTAATGGGATTACAATCGTTGAACCTAATACAATCCAGAATTTCTTGGGACCTATGGAAATTACGAAAATTCCAGGAATTGGAAAAAAATCTAAACTCTATTTTCATCGAAAGGGGATTTTCATAATTCAAGATTTATATCATATAGGGTTGAGTAAATTAGTCCATATATATGGATCTCAAGGAATTTGGATCTGGAATGTGATTAATGGATTGGATTCAAGACCAGTAAGTGAGAGTTATAACAGAAAGAGTCTCGGAAAAGAGCGTACATTTATGGAAGATGAATCCAGTAAAGAAAATATTCTTTTAAAAATTAATGAGCTAAATAATCGAATCCACACAATGCTAAAAGAACAGAAATATCGATATAACACTATCACTTTAAAAATCCGATTAACTGGATTTATTACATATACACGTTCAAAGACTATGAAAACATCTTTTAGAGATGAGAAACGAGCTTTTGAAGAATTAAAGGATTTATATGGTGATTTTTTTGATGATAAACGAAAAGTTCGTCTCATTGGTGTTAGATTTTCTAATTTGGAGAAAGATACTACCCATATTCAAAAACTAATTACCGATTTTTTATGAAAAAATCTCTAATGTATGAAATATTGATGAGTATTAGAGAATTTCATGAAAAATGCACGATTTGATGAAAAGAATTTTATTTTTCCCAAACGACGAATAAGGTACGGAGATCATAATGCATTATTTTGAAGATGATGATATCAACCAAAATGCAGTTACAGGATATATACCCTCGAAGACTGAAGCTATTAGCATATTGCAAAAGATGAATCTAACAAAAAATATCATCAATCATGTATTAGCTGTCTCACGCAAAGCTATAAAAATTGCTACACAAATCAGTGTTATTCCGATAAATATAAAACTAGTGAGAATCGGAGCAATTTTACATGATATCGGACGAGTTCGTTCTCATGACTATGATCATGCGGTAATTGGAGGACAAATCATTCGAGAGGAATTAAAATTTAGTGAACAGTTAGCCAGAATCGCTGAAACTCATATATTAGGAGGAATTTCCAAAGACGAAGCAAAGGAATTTGGACTTCCCGAAAAGAATTATCTTCCAGAAACTATCGAAGAAAAAATTGTCTGTTTAGCAGATAAATACTTCATTGGAGTGAAAAAGGTCTCTATTGAACAAAGATTTAGAAACTGGTTTGCACGATATGGTGAAAATGAATTTTTATTACGCTCTAAAAAGCGTGTAGAGGATTTAGAGATATTTCTCTATAAATTAATGTTTCCCTAATTGATTGCGAATATAATTGATTGTTCCACCGATTTTTACTAAATTTAAGATATATTTTGAAAAAGGCTGAAATCTATATTCTTGAGATGAAGTCATATTGATTATAATTCCTTTTTCACAATCAACACATAATTCATCTCCATTTTTGACTTTTCTTGAGATACCATCAATTTGAATTGCATAAATTCCTAAATTAATTAAATTACGGAAATAGATTCGAGCTATGGAATCAGCGATAACTACTTGAATACCAATTTGTTTCAAAACATACACAGCTTCCTCTCGCGAGGATCCTGTTCCAAAATTCTTCCCTGCTACTATTATGTCTCCCGGTTTGGCTTGTTGATAGAAATTATCATAAATACTCTCGAATGCATGGATTACAAGCTCTTCTGGATTAAATGTAGTTAAGTAATTATGTGGTATTATCACATCGGTATCTATAGAGTCTCCAAAAATCCAGGCTTTTCCTTTTAATTTTATCAATTATTGACCTCCTAAAAATTCGATTGGAGATGTAATTTTTCCGTTAATTACAGAAGCAGCCACTGATGCAGGAGATGCAAGGTACACTTGAGATTCATAACTTCCCATTCGTCCTCGATAATTTCTATTAGTTGAACTGATTGCGATTTCTTCATCACCCAAAACACCCATGTGTCCTCCAAAACATGGACCACAGGTGGACGGACCGACTACACAACCAGCTTTTAGAAATATCTCTATTAATCCTTCTTTTATTGCTTGCATATAAATTTCAGTTGATGCTGGAATAATTATACATCGGGTATTAGAATGAATTTTCTGCCCTTTTAGTATTGATGCTGCTATTCGAAGATCTTCTAAACTTCCATTAGTACAGCTACCAATAAACCCTTGATCTATTTCAATTCCACTGCATGCTTGAAGCTCGACAACATTATTTGGACTATATGGTTTTGCAAGCATTGGTTGAATATTAGAGAGGTTGAGATATTCAGGATCTTTCCCCATCTTTCCCTCCAAATTGACTGCTTGGAAGTTTTTGCCTGAACGAGCGATATAATGAGGATTATTTAAAAACCAATTTTCTGTTACCGAATCAAATTCGAAAATTGCATTTTTAGCACCCATCTCAGTACTCATATTAGTCAGTGTGGTTCTCGAAGACATTGTTAGAGCAGATAATCCTGGACCAAAATATTCCATGGATTTATAGTTTAAATCGTCAACACTATAATTTCTTAGTAAAGTTAATGCAAGATCTTTAGCATAAACTCCTTTGGAAAACTTAGATTGTTCAATATGAAAATATATTGGTTCTGGAACTTTGAACCACAATTTACCCGTAGCAAAAAGATTACAGATGTCTGTTGCTCCAACACCAGTGGAAAAGCAATTATAGGCACCATATGTAGTACTATGACTATCGGATCCGATAACTATACTACCAGGTGAAATAAAACCTTGTTCAGGAAGGACTGTATGACAAATACCTTTATTTTCACCCAAAATGTGTTGAAATTTGTATTTTTTTGCGAAATTCTTGGCTCGAATATGCATATTGGATGCCGATACTGAAGGAGAGGGTACCCAATGATCGAGAATAAACACTACACGGTCAGGATGGACAACGTAGTCGAGTCCTAATTTTGAATATTCTGGGGCGATTCTGCCACCTAGTTGCTCGTGGACCATAATTGTATCTACATCAACTTCTACAATCTCCCCAATTTCAGGAATCCGAGAGTGTTTCTTGTTATCCTTTACTATATGAGTTCCAATAATCCTTTGAGTCATCGACATGGTGATCGTCTTCTAACTATGGTAAATAGAGCTTCGTTCATATCTTTATTCTTCGTGTAACTCTTCATATTTCATTTTCTTCTTACACAACCAATCATCACTTTCCTCCTCAGACAAGAATTCGTTTTTCTTATATTTCTTTGCTGGTTGTCCGATATATACCCAGTCAGAGTCCAATGTTTGACCTATGGCAGTTGAGCTATGAACAGCTAGAACAACATTTTGTTTAATAGTGGTTCCAGGTGCGACAACGGAATAGCCTCCAATCACACAATGATCTCCAATTGTGACTTTTCGCAATATTAACCAATCACGTGTGATCATTGAACTCATAATCACGCTTCCTTGACCTATCATGGTGTTTTTTCCTATCTCTACAAATTCCGAGTCAACCCAAGCATCAAATAGTGAAGTACTAAGAGAAACTTTTACACCAAACCATTTGAACGCAATAATATCCAACCATGGAAGAGGAAAATTATGACAAATGAAAAAAGCAAATTTTTTGATGGTAGCACGCAATGACCAAAATTTAAAATCAATATTTTTTCGATCTCTTGGAAAATAACCCTCTCTGGGTTTATGTATAAGATTTACGATTAATAGGAAAATCTTACTGAAAAATATTGCACTAAATAACCAAACAAAATACCATGCGGCTACAAAGATCGGTAAAGTGACAAAAAATACCAATCCAAAAGAATATGCATAAGTAATTCGCACCCATATTAAAAATAGTGGAGGAATGGCAGATAGCCAAATTAACAATATATGTATAAAGACATACCATCCTCTTGCTAAGGAATTAGTTGTAACAGGTCCCCCTTGTAAAGTTGAAGGCATTGAACTCATTTCATTCCCTCCTTTTTCTTATTTTTCAAACCATCGGGTAATTTTATATATTTTTGAAACCTTTTCTCAGAAATTCGACCTACAGGTAAACCTAAATAAGACGAGTTAGATTTAAGTTTAGTAAATTTTGTTACCCCACTCATTGTAAGAATTTGTGTGTTCTCTCCAATCTCGACACCGGGAGCTAACATGCATCGTGTGCATAATACCGAATTATTCCCCAATTTGATTTTTTTCAAAGTGAATCCGCCAAAGATCCCCTCATTTACATGAGAACTCTGACCACTCATCGGTCCAGTATAACAATTTTCCCCTAATTCTAAAAATTCTTGACATATATATCCTGGTTTATCTATGACCGTTCCTTTTCCAATTTTTGTAGAACCAACATAATTAAACATCCAATTTACTAACCATGGAAAAGGGCATTTTGTGAATTCCCATTTAATAAGTCGCAAGAAAAAATTACGTGTCCAATAAATTTCGACATCTTTAGCTGTATCTCCCCGAGGAAGGGCATTAATCATTTCTTTTCTGGGTCGAATTTTATTAAAAATCCAATAATAGAGTTTAGCCGTGGTTGCTGAACAAAATAACTTGAATAGGTATAAAGTAATTAAAACAAGGGGACAAGTAAGAAAGATTATTAGATTGTAACTTGTAAAAGTTAGTTGTTCTCTGAAAAGTGGAAACAAGATATGAAAACAGTATAAAGCTGTAAGAATGATGAATGGTGTAATACTTAACAGATAATAAGGAATCCATAAACTGATGTAAATAGGAAACTGCAATTTTGCATTAGTTTTTTGTTTATTCTCAGCCATAATGGAAAAACTAGTCTTTGACTATTAAAAGCTTGTTTTACTTCAAAGTAAATTCTAAATAAAATGATACGTGTTTCTTCTCAATTTCTGATTATTAAATATAGAGAGATGTTATAATGAAAAAAATCATACTTTTTGGTGCTCCAGCCTCTGGAAAAGGTACATTAGCAAAGAGAATTAGAGAAATATTACCAGATATACCTCATATCTCCACCGGAGATATATTACGAGATAACAAGAAACGAGAAACCCCATTGGGTCTTGAAGCAAAAAAATACATGGATGCAGGACAATTGGTCCCTGATAAACTTGTTATAGACATGGTTGAAGATCGATTAATAAGAGAAAAAAATGGATATCTATTAGACGGGTTTCCACGAACTTTACATCAAGCAGAACGATTATTAGAATTTTCTCCCCCAGATTTGGTAGTAGTTTTAGATATTCCACGACAAGAATTAATCAATCGTGTTGTTGGAAGATGGTCATGTCAAGATTGCGGAAGAATATATAATATATTTAACCCAGAATTGAAACCCAAATTAGAGGGTAAATGTGATGATTGTGGAGGCGTTCTAGTCCACCGAAGTGATGATTCAGAAGAGGTTATGAATAGTCGAATCGACACATATGAGAAACAATCGTTTCCTGTAATCGATTTTTACAAAGAAAAAGGTATAAAGGTTAACGATAAATTGACCATGAAAACTGGTGATCCTTGGAACACACTATCTGCAACACCTGAGGACATCAAATTCATTTTAGATATGTAATATCTATACTTAATTTTTTTGAAAGTGGTTGCAAACTATTTGCATTACATAGAAACCAATTCCATATTTTTCATTTTTTTAACTCATTATTTTTTTAATGTTAAACATATTATAGTTGAACATGGATCCAATTCTTTCGGAACATTTTCAAAATCGTTTACCCTCAGATATACGATGTGCTCAAATAGAATTCCAGAAACGTAAAGATAAAATAGATGCTGTAAATGTGGCTATCGGGAATGTAAGCCTCCCTATGCATCCTATTATGCAGATACGTGCAAAGAATCTAACTGATTCATCAAGTCCCTTTCAAAATGGTGTAGTTCGTTATACTCCTACTGCAGGTTTAGAAGAAACCAATAAAGCATTTTTAAACGTCATCGCTGCCTCTGGATTTGAAGTTGATAAACTCTATTCCATGGTAACTGATGGAGGAAGCGCAGCAATGGAACTGGTTGTACTTGGTTGTTGTGGACCTGCAGGTTCTACTGAAAAACCATTAATGGTTATAGAACCTGTATATACGAATTATATTTCCATGGTAAAAAGAACGGGAAGACATACAATAAAAATTACTCGTTCACTTCAAGAAAATGGAAAATTTTCACTTCCAAATTTCGATTCTATCGAAGATATGATGAAAACTCATAGACCCGGCGCATTAATTGTTATTCCTTATGATAATCCCGCGGGACAATTCTACGATCCAGAGACAATGAAAAAACTTGCAAAATTATGTGTAAAATATAATTTATGGATGGTTTCAGATGAAGCCTATCGTGAACTATATTATACAGATGAAAAAGTATCTAGTATCTGGGGAATTACCAATGAGGAAGTACCAGGAATCGAGGGAAGAAGAATCAGTATCGAAACAACATCCAAAGTTTGGAATGCGTGTGGACTTCGTATTGGCGCATTAGTAACGGACAACTATAATTTCCATGAAAAAGCGGTATTCGAAGCAACGGCAAATTTGTGTCCCCCAGCAATTGCACAATATATATTTGGCGGATTAGCACATGAATCTCATGAAAATTTACAGAAATGGTTTTCCCGACAAAGGAATTATTACAAGGAGATAGGAAAAAACCTATATATGGGATTCCATGAAATGCTTCCCGGAGTCATAATATCAAGTCCAGATGCCTCAATCTATTCCGTAGTCGATGTGAGAAAAATAGCAAAGCCAGGTTTTAATGCTACGGATTTTGTGATGTATTGCACGAAATTTGGCAAAATTTCTTTGGATGGAAAAGAATATACATTATTAGTTGCACCAATGCAAGGATTTTATAAAGCTGGAGAAGGAAAAGTAAATCCCGGATTGACTCAAATGCGCATAGCTTACGTTGAAAGTCCTGATAGAATGAAAATCGTACCAGAACTATTCGCGCAGTTGTTCTTAGAATATGAGCAAAAGCGCGGAAACAAACAATTATAAATTTCTTGTGTTGAGGAGTAATATGGAACTAGTAAATAAGATCATATTATCTATTCCCTTTTACTCTAAAAGCCAATTCCAAACAGATTTTCAAGAAATTGATCTTAACTTCCCGTTTAAACTCATAGAAATCCGTTGGGATTATTTTCATTCAAAAATAAGTGGAGATCTGGCGAAATGGGTTATAAAATATGTACATTCATTTAATATGAAAGCAATTTTTACCTATAGAGGTAGTAATACCAATTTTAATGAACATCATTTATTATTAAATGAGTTGATTTCGTTTAAGCCCGATTATATTGATCTTGATGTAGACATCATTGCATCCCAATTAACCGAATTAGTCGATTTTTCTATTAAAAATGATGTTATGATTGTGTATTCCTATCATAACGATAATGAAACTCCCCCGCTACCAATTTTATCTGATATGTTTGAATTTTTTATCCAAATGCTACCGGGGTTAACTTCTCGCGAAGGTAACATTCTTAAAATGGTTTGCACTGCAAAAAATACAGAAGATAATGAAACAATCATTCAATTTTGTGATCAGTTTAGTAATTTAGGTATAGATCTTATCTCATTTTGTATGGGAGAGATGGGAAAATCCACAAGGATTAAGTCCATACAGCATGGGGCAGTGTATACATATGCATATATAAGAGAACCAACTGCAGCTGGACAAATTCATTTCAGTGATATATTATAATATTATGCTTTTCTTACGAAAAGATTATTTTTTTCGATTAATTTGACAGCTTAGAGATTTTTTATATGTCCAAAGTAGAAGAGAAAATCGCGGAACTTGAAGAACGTCTGGCAAAAACCATACCTAATAAGCATACGATGAGATCGATATGTGAAATAAAATCGCAATTATCAAAGCTTCGTACTCAGTTGGTTGAAATCACCAGCTCCAAGAAGGGGGGAGGTTCAGGATTTGGAATCAAAAAAGCTGGTGACTCTCAAGTTGCATTTATAGGTTTTCCATCAGTTGGGAAGTCCTCTCTTCTAAACGAATTAACTGAGGGACGTACAGATTCTAAAGTTGCCTCATATGATTTTACTACCCTTACAGCAATTCCCGGAATGATGGAAATTAACGGAGCAAGTATTCAATTAATAGATTTGCCCGGGATTATTTTAGGTGCAGCACAAGGAAAAGGTCGAGGTAAAGAAATTCTTGGTGCAGTTAGAACAGCAGACCTGATTTTAATTATAATAAATTTTCAAGATACTGGGAAGCTAAATACTAAAGATCTTAATGTAATACGTGAAGAATTGTATAATGTGGGAATCCGATTAAATGCAAAACCACCTCGAATGGAAATACGTCCTAGAGAGAAAGGAGGAATCGGGATTACTTCTCAAGTAAAACAGAGTGTATTAAATGAGGATTTAATAAAAACCATTATGTACGAATATAAAAAACGAAACGCAGGTGTATTTCTATATGAAGACCTGACTCCGGACGAATTTATTGATGGAATCCAAGGGAATCGAAATTATATTCGTGAACTCGTCATCATAAATAAAGTGGACCTTGCAAGTAAAGCAGAATTGAAAAATTTGCCAAAATTGTTACCTAATACAGACTACGTAACTGTTTCTGCCCTTGAAAAACGTAATATTGATGCTTTACGTGCAAAAATATTTGAAAAATTAGATCTAATTCGCGTTTATAACAAACCACCCAATAAAGAAGCAGATTATGATGATCCAATGATTTTAAAACGCCATAGTACAATCGAGGATGTATGTAGGAAGATCCATAAAGATTTTGTTCGATTGTATAAATATGCATTAAGATGGGGTCCAAGTGCAAAACATGCGGGTCAGAGATTCATGCGAATGGACCATGAGATGTTGGATGGGGACGAAATCACAATTATTTTGAAAAAATAGAGGATAGATATTTCGTTGCTATTGATTTCATGAATTCAATATCAGGTTCTTTGCCAGTCCACCAAATATTTGCTTTTGCAGCTTGATAAATGAGCATGTCCAATCCACTAATTATATGGCAATTATGAAGTTTAGCATGCTTTACAAATTGAGTTTCAATTGGATTATACACCATATCAAAAATCCATTGAGATGCTTCAAGAATATGACTAGTTAAAAAATCTACATTTATTTTAGGCCACATACCTAAAGGTGTCGCATTTATAATTAGATTTGCTGAACTAAAAAGATCAGCTACTTCAGGATCATATAGAGTAAAGGTTTGAATTCTTGTCTTATTTTCTGGCAATGATAAAATATACTTTCTCAGATGTTTCGCATTGTCTGGAGATCTATTCAGAATCTTTAAATCGATTTCGAACTGTGAAAGATAATATCCCATGGATCTAGCAGCCCCTCCTGCTCCTATAAGTATGGCAACATCATTCTTTTTTATGGGACAATCAGCATTCAAGAATGCATATCTGATTCCGTCAATGTCAGTGTTTGTTCCAATTAATTTTCCTTTTTCATTTTTAACAGTATTAATTGCCCCAATTTTTTTAGCAATTGGTTCAATTTCATCAACATAGTTAATTATTGATTTTTTATGAGGAATTGTAACATTAAATCCAATTACTTCATCATTTTTGAGTTTCTTAACAATGTCTATGAGATTTCTTCTAGTAACAGGCAATAATTCATAGAGATATGGAAGAT
>JAEOUK010000464.1 GCA_016839385.1 Promethearchaeota archaeon | reverse complement strand
CATTACAGACGTATCTTGTGGAGTTCCATGATGTTTTCCATACTTAATTGCATAGAGATTTCCCAACGAATCGGAAAAAACTTCATCGCATAATGGAGTAACAATATTTCGAATATATTTACTAATTTTTTCTTCATGCCCTGAACATCCTCGAGTTTCTGACAATCCTCGCAATAATTCTATATCCCAATTTGCTTTTATTGCGGGTTCAGGTTCTTGTTTTTTTTCATTTGAAATAGTTTCTTCTAACTTCTCTTTGACCAACAATAACACCTAGATAATCGAATACACCTCATTTAATTAATACTTCCTCATAGTCTTTCTTTTTAAACTTGGAAAATTAAGATAATGTATGAGTACTCCCACTCAAGACGCTGAAACCGATCAGGAACATTTGGAAGAGAATTTGTTTGTGGACATACTCAAAAAGAATTATGGAGATTCCTATCAATCGGAACTAAAGATGGGAGAAAAAAATTCTCAGCCAGTCATCATCGTAGATATGCGTGAAAAAAATAGTCGAATTGGAAAAAAGTTGAATGATTTGGGTGCAATAGTAATCATGGAAACTTTAGATGTTGGAGATTACTTATGCTCCGGTTTAACTGCTGTTGAACGAAAGCGAGGAGATGATTTTCGTTCCTCTGTTTTTGGAGGTTCTAATACTAGTAATGTGTTTGAACAGTTACTCCGGTTGAGTGAGGCTGTTGAAAAACCGATGCTTTTACTAGAGAATTTTGAAAAAGCATTTGGTCCACCAGGTGGAGATGAAAGATCTAGTTCGATTTATGGAGCTTTGGTATCAATTGCTTTGAAATTGGGTATACCCATCATACCAACTCGAAATACCGCAGATACTGCAATAGTTTTGTACAGAATAGCAAAGAGGCAGCAAAGTGAGATGCTTGATAGAGGGATTGCCAGAAGAATACCTAAATCCATCACATTAAAAGAACGTCAAGCCTATGTTTTGGAGGGTTTATTTAAAGTAGGTCCAACAAAAAGCCAGCAATTAATTGAAGAGTTTAAATGCCCTATAAATTTCTTTACAGAGCTGCTAAATACTGATATTGTATACACAAAAACAGGAAATCCCAAAGGAATTACAGGGAAATTAGCTGATGTTAAAGGTTTTGGTTGGAAATTTGTTAGAGATAACAAGAAGCTATTACTTAGTGAAAAAGATGATGATCTAGATACCCAAGAACAACAAGAATCTCCAAAAAAACAAAAATATCGGCAATTACTTTGATTTAATGCAAACTGTTTACAAATTTCCTTACTATTTCAAAATACCGGTCAAACTGTTCTCTTCTTATCGAGTGCCCCACTTTTTCAAAATGCTCCCATGAAATTAGTGGATTTAAATGTTGAAAAATAATTCCATCTCTTTTTTTCAACAATCCTCGAGAACTAGTTAGTAAAAGTACTGGTTTGGTTACTTTTGGTATCAGTTCTTTCCACTTTGGAGCAGAAAATAACACTCTTCCATTACGAAGTGGATAATGTAGAGAGAATTCTGTATGAGCTTTGGCAGCAGTTTCAATATCTTGTAGGTCCCAACCGGGACGCATCCTTTTTAATTGTTTCTCGTAATATTCCTTTGGTTTAGGTATTTCCCTGTGTTTCTGAACTGCTGCACTTATTTGACGAGCTTTCAAATTCGCTGCATTTAAGATATTTGTGGGAAATGAGGGGTCCTCTAGAACAGATCCTCGAATTGAATGATGATCGGTTGCAGCCATAGTCGCAACTACTCCTCCCATGCTATGCCCTAAAACTACTACTTCAACCAATTCAAGAGACTCACAAAAATCATATATATCTTGAACTAAATCTTGATAGGTCAAATCTCCATTTGGATCCGAAGATTTACCATGACCTCTAGCATCTATCAAATAACATTGGTAATCATCAACAAATTTACTTGCTAAGCGATCCCAGCATAATCCATTATCTGAAAAACCGTGATGGAATATCAATACGGGTTTTGACTTATCTCTCTCATTATGATAAAAATGGATTCTTTTATGATCAAAATTTACAAAGTCACTTTTCCATTGGTAGGAATTGGTCATTTTAGGTGGTTCATATCACACTTGCTAAAAATTCAATGGTTATTCATACCTCCAGCCATGGACAATTTGAATTCACCAATAATTTCTAGATGGAATAATAGGTGCAACCTTTCAAGTCCAGTACTATGTGGATTTTTTCTAATAATGAAGAATAAAACGACTTTAATTTGAGTAAATAGATCCAAAATTATATAACTATTATAGATGAAAACTCATGGCAAAAGAACCAATTGCATTGATTTTGATTTTGAATAAGAGTGAAATTGGGGATAAGAATTTATTGAATGAAATGAAACCTTATCTTCCAGAAGCGGTTAAAAACCTCGTAGATGAAGGATTTATTAAAACAAAAGAAGAATTTGATAAAATTCTTGATGGTGGGTTTGTACAGGCAGTGAGATTAGCCGATGAAGACTTTAAAAAACTTGAAGAAGACGATGATCTCGTTGGTGCAACTGCAATGGATGTGTATAAAACTAATTATCAAGTAGAACCAAATGAAGACATAGACATATTATATTACCCAAAAGAAGATGCTCCCTGGCAATTCTCAATATTTCTAGCCGTCGTTTACTCTATTTAAAATTTTTTTTTCTTTCCTAATCTTAATTTTTATTTTCTACTCACGATAGTAAATTGTGATGGAATTTACTACTGCAATTATTCGAAAACATTGTCACAATATGATACATGGATTAACCACTGCTGATATCGGCCTACCTGATTATAATAAGGCACTTAAGCAGCATGAACATTATGCAGATGCATTAAATTCTTGCGGAATAAAAGTATTTTGTATGGAACCCGATGAAAAATTCCCAGATTCTTGCTTTATAGAAGATACAGCAATTGTAAATGAAGTTATTGCAGTGATTTGTAGAATGAAAGAGCTTTCACGAAGTGGAGAGGAAGAATCGGTTCATTTGAAATTGCAGGAGTTCTATTCTCAAGAAAAAATATTCAATATTAAATTTCCCGGAACTCTAGATGGGGGCGACATTTTGAGAATAGATGATACTTACTATGTTGGAATATCTAATCGAACTAATTTGGAAGGTGGAAATCAATTAAAAGCAATTTTATCTCGATTTGACTATTCCATTGAATTTGTGAAGTTTAATCACTGTTTGCATTTAAAATCCGAAGTCAATTATCTGGGAGATGAAGTACTTCTTATTAGTAAAAAGTTTCAGAAAAATCCCCTATTTCAACATTTCGAATGTATTACAGTTAAAAATGAAGATCTATACGCTGCAAACTCATTAAGAATAAATGAATATGTTTTGACTCCCAAAGGATTTCCTAACCTACTTCGAGAACTTACAAATCATGGATTCAATGTTCTCGATTTGGATATGACAGAGTTCCAGAAGTTGGATGGAGGATTAAGCTGTTTATCTTTACGTTTTTAGGAAATATATTTATAAAAACTGTTTTTTTTAATGTCCGGAATATTTTTGATTAAACAAGGTTATTTATAGGTCTATGAGGTAGAAGAATAAGACAAAATCAATTAGGTGTTCCAGACGAAAATCACCAAACGTAAAACCATCAAAATGAAATACACACTTTTAACCATAATCGTATTTATTCCTCTGATCTTATTAGGGGCGTTTGGAGGGTTTATCTTTTATTTCTTCACAGATCTTGCAACACATGCATATAGTCGTGAATTAAATTTCTATGATCCATATGATTTGCACTATCCATGGAATTCAATGGAAAATATAACAAGTGATCTACTTTTGATGGATAATTTAGCGAATACCTATCAGAATCGTCAAATAAACTGGCATACTCCTCTCAATATGTCTGTTAATACTGATATTTGGAATAATGGAACCGTTAAAGGGTATCGTTTGACCGATAATGCAGGAGAATGGACAGGAACTTCCTTAGCAACTGAATGTTTCCGATATCAGACACTTACGGATCCTATAAAGAAGACCGATTCACTTTCATTAATAAAAAAACTCACAACTGGATTATCCTTGTTGATAGCTGTGCCAAATGGAGGACTAGGGCCTGAATTTCCTGGACAAACACTTGCTAGATTTTACGCCATGCCTGAGTTGGTAAATGATGCGAATTACTCAGAGATGTTCTCCGATCATTATAAAATGTTCAATGGAACTAATGGATCTGCAATAGGGGGGGTAGACTACAGTCAATGGAGAGTTCGACTATACACAAGCAAGGATGAATTAGGCGGATACTTTTTTGGTCTTTCAGCCGCATTGATGCTCTGTGAGGATCCTTGGGTTCAGGATGTCATACGAAGAATCATAGGACAAATTGCAAATGGATTTATAGATTCGATGTACCAAGAGATCCACGGTGATGGTAATCCCAGTGGTACACATCTAGAGAATATGTTTATACTTGCAGGTGAATGGAAAATGATTTTAATGAAAATGGCAACAATTGCATATCCGGAAAATCAGAGGTACGCTCAGCTCTATAATTATTATTGTTCACGGGAAATGTATCAACCCCACTCTCCGCATGTAGGAACATCCAATTCAGTTGACGAATATTATGCTAATTCATTTCTCTACGAGCTGATTATGTCATATGTGTTATTAGAAGATAATCCCACTCAGTTCAATCGATTTATAAAAACCTACGAACAGAAATACAATCTGTACCGTTATCAGAGAAATGCTCAAGCTAATGCTGTGTTTTTAGCGTTTAATGCAAAAAGAACGACTCCAAGTGCTAAATATTCCAAAGAAAATTTAGATGAAATCTTGTGGGACACTTTAGATCAACTCTATCAGTTTATGGCTTACCCAATCTTTGATGACAGCTATGGTGGAAGGAACACATCTATTCTACGAGAGGATTTAGGGGGAACGTGGATGCAATTAGATCCCAACATCAAAAAATGGAAAGATTGGTTCGATTATAATCCTATAGGAAAAATATTTCGATGGTTACCGGCAAATCTTATGAATGGAATGTTAGATGATCGGTATCTTAGACCGAAAACCACATCTATGTATCGGATTGATGAATTTATCTGGTGTTCCAATCCTTATGACGGGACAAGCAGTACATGGAGTCATAGTAGAAGAAGTCCAGACTATGTAGTAGAGTATATTGGAATTAGTTACACTTTACCATATTATATTCTTAAGTACTTTGGATATTTAGAATCATTATAAGCATTTTAATCATAAAAAACCATAAAAAAGAAGATCACTATGACTCTTAAGTGAATCGAAAAAAGGTTATTCTTACATCTCTGAGCATATTGATTATCATCAATTTAGCAATTTTTGGATATAGTATTTTTACTTATACTTTAATTGCATCTCCTAGTTCAATCGATAAAAAAGTAATAGCGTTTTACTATCCTTGGTATGGAAATACAACCGATTATTCACAAACAATACCTTATCCCATAGAAGATGACGATTCATGGCTGCATTGGAATTATGAAGGTCGAGGTTGGTATCCACCTGTAAATGCATGTTCTGCGAATACGCCTAGTCTAGGTTGGTATGATTCATCGGACCCATCGATAATCCAAACTCATCTAGAGCAAGCAGAATGGGCTGGTCTAGATGCTTTCATTATATCTTATTGGGGTTACGGGGGAAGAGAACAAAAAAACATGCAAATAATGATGGATGTAGCCAAAGAATTGAATTCCACAGTAAAACTAGCCCCATATTTTGAAATATTTTTAGTTGCACGCGAAGATCGATCTCAGAGTGAGATTATAAGCAATTTTACTTATGAATTATCTCAACTACATGATTTTCTTTTACAGCAAGATTATCGAGACCAAGTTTGGTTTGAAAATGAGAAACCGGTTGTATGGGTATATGCAACTAAAGCAATATCCCAAGATGCTTGGGTGGCGACAAAAAATAATTTGGATGCTCAGAATAAATCATTCTTTTTCGTAGCTGACAATTCCAGAAACACCGCTGCTCAAAATGCTCTATTTCATGCTCAGCATCAGTATGATGTATATGGGCGTCTTAGATATGATGTGTACTTGGATGTGTTTCATTCGACAAAAAGAAAAAGCCAAAGATTTAATCAAATCTTCGTAGCTGGAGTTACTCCAGGATATGACGACACTGTTGTGAGAGATGGGAATAAACCAATGGAAAGAGATGATGGAGTAACTTACTTAAGGGCGTGGAATAAAGCTATTAGTTTAAACCCAGACTGGATTTCTATTACGTCCTGGAATGAATGGCATGAAGGAACTGAAATCGAACCATCCCAAGAAAACGGATTTCTTGCATTGGATCAAACACGTCAATTCATCCAAGAGTTTAAGACAGATTCATATGAAAATTTAATTCCGTATTCAGATCTCTATATTCTTTGGATTGTTTTAGACGAATTTTATTATAGCATTATAGGTCTATGGATTATTTTTGGAGTAACCATGATCATAGTAAAAATTCGGATTGGAAAAAAATAGGATAAATTTACTTGAGTTGAACCAAATCTTTCTTAATGTTCAACATTCATTCAAAAATATTCAGATATAAAAAATTTGATGAGAATTATGATTTTTGCGACTTTCCATAATATATTTGCGCAATATGTTCAATGAAATGCATTCTATCTTTTGCTCTCTTAATATCCTTTATTCCTATATATATAGTGTTTATTCGTTTCTCTCGATTTTCTGTGAAAATGAGATTATAATACTTTGAACCTGAAGAATCAGTTGCTATTGCTGCAGTGGGTGGTTGGGTTAGAAATATCCATTTTTGGCTATATTTGAAGAACATAAATCGACGAATAAGAAATCCATCAGGATGCAGTATGATCAGATTAGACATTGATACAATTACAAATAATACACCACTTCCAAACCAAACTGACATAAAGATTATGAATGTCTGAAGATCGAAAAAATTGAATCCAAAAATCCAGACTGAAAACATTACTGCAATAATCAACAAATTTATACTCCACCAGATTAGTATAACTCGTGGACTACCCCGAAAAACAATAGGTCCTCCTTCTTCCGCCTTTCTCTCTGCGTCTTTTGAGTTATTAACTATCAAGGATTTATCTTTTCTTAACTTCATT